>DATKWT010000061.1 GCA_035529395.1 Dehalococcoidales bacterium
ATGTCGCCGGTGATGCACAATGCCGCCTTCCGCGAGACCGGCCTGGACTACGTCTATACGGCTTTCAGGGTCCGTAGCGAAGAACTGGGCGAGGCCATCGGAGGCATGCGTGCCCTGAATATCCGGGGGCTGAACGTTACCATCCCCCACAAGGTGGCCGTTATTCCGTTTCTCGACGAGGTCGATGCGCTGGCAGAAAAAATCGGTGCGGTCAACACGATAGTCAACGATAACGGTGTCCTCAAGGGCTACAATACGGACGCCTCCGGATTTCTGCAGGCCCTGCTGGAAAAGGGGGTCGACCCGCAGGGAAAGAGGGTGCTTGTCCTCGGAGCCGGCGGTGCCTCAAGGGCAGTATCCCTCGCACTTGGTGAACGTGGTGCCCGACTCTTCATCTTCAACCGGGTGGAAGAGCTGGACTGGGCATACGAACTGGCCGCCAGGGTAGGCTGGCATTCCGAGCACGAAGCCAAGGCCGGTGAACTGCACCGACAGAACTTGGCCGGGGTCCTGCCCAACATGGACATCCTGGTCAATACCACCAGTGTCGGCATGAGTCCCGAGACCGACCGCACACCGGTGGATGCCGACCTGCTCCGGCCTGGCCTGGTGGTCTTCGATATCGTCTACAATCCGCTAAAGACCCGTCTGCTGCGCGAGGCTGAGGCCGCCGGGGCACAGACAATCGCCGGTATCGACATGCTGGCCTGGCAGGGGGCGCTCGCCTTCGAGAAGTGGACCGGAGTACAGGCACCGGTCGACCTGATGAAGAGAGAGGCAGTCAGGCTGCTGGAGGAGCATGAAACGTAACATTGCCCTGACAGGTTTCATGGGTAGCGGGAAATCTGCCGTGGGGAAGGTACTCGCCGGAAGGCTAGGTCGGCGCTTCGTCGAGCTGGATGACGTGATAGAGGAGATGGCGGGCAAGTCGATTCCGGACATCTTCCGGCAGGACGGCGAGATTGCCTTCCGTGAGCTGGAGATAGAGGCCACCAGGAGAGTCTCGAAGAGCACGGACATGGTCATCGCCTGCGGCGGGGGCATTGTCCTCAATATGATAAACATAGACCGGCTGAGAGAAACATCACGAATCGTCTACCTGACCGCATCGCCCGGGGCAATCCTGAGGAGGACCAGGGCCGATGACAACGAGCGCCCCCTGCTCGATGTGCCTGTTCCGGCAGAGCGTATCCGCGAGCTTCTGAGATTCCGGAGGCCGTTCTACGAGCGGGCCGCCGACCTGAGAATTAGTACCTCACGGCTGAGTACTGATTCTGTGGCCGAGAGAATAATCAGCCAGTTGAAAGAAGATGAAGGTTTCAATCTCTAAGAGCGAGATATCCGGCAGGATAACCGCCCCATCCTCGAAGAGCTACACCATCCGGGGACTGATGTGCGCTGCCCTTGCCCGCGGTGAGAGTGAAGTTGTGCAGCCGCTGGCCTCGGACGACACCGAAGCGGCGATAAAGGTACTCGGCCGGATAGGCGTCCATATCGACCAGCAGGAAGACCTCTGGCAAGTCCACGGCGGCAGTTTCCACCAGGCGGACGGCGACCTGTTCTGCGGGGAATCGGCAACCACCCTGCGGTTCATGACCGCCATTTCCGCCCTGGTGCCGGGAAGACACCGTCTCACCGTCGGACCCTCACTCGCAAAAAGACCGGTGCTGCCCCTGGTGGATGCCCTGAAGCAACTGGGCGTGACCTGCTCCTGTCAGGGTGAAGTGCCGCCGGTGGTCGTCGAGGGTGGCGGTCTGAGGGGCGGTGACACCGAGCTGCCGGGCGATATCAGCTCCCAGTATGTATCCGCCCTGCTGCTGGCCACGCCTTTCTTCCAGAAAGGCGCCACTATACGCTTGACAAGTCCCCTGGAGTCCGCGCCCTACGTGCTGATGACGCTGGACTGCATGCAGTGGTTCGGGGTATCGGTTGCCTTCTCGGACGCAATGGACGCGTTTGAGGTGACCCGGCAGTCGTACAGGCCCACCAGCTATCGGGTGGAAGCGGACTGGTCTTCAGCCTCCTACTTGGTGGCCCTGGGAGCACTGGCCGGTGAGGTTGAGGTCGAGAACCTGAACCGGGAAAGCCTTCAGGGCGACAGAGTAATCCTCGATTTCTTGCAGGAAATGGGGGCTTCGGTTATCATCAATAGGAACTCGATAACCGTGCGGAAGTCGAAGCTCAGGGCAATCACAGCTGACCTGTCCGACTGCATTGACCTCCTGCCGACGGTGGCGGTGCTGGCAGCGACTGCCGAAGGCGTCAGCTACCTCACCGGTATCGAGAGGGCAAGAATCAAGGAGTCGGACCGGGTGACCGCGGTAAGAAAAGGTCTGGAGAGAATGGGCATCAGCGTCACCGAGGAGGCAGACCGGATGACCATTACCGGCGGAAAGCCGGGGGGTGCCGTCATCGACAGCAGGGACGACCACCGGATTGCCATGGCTTTCGGGCTGCTCGGTACCGTGGCCGGAAGTACCGTGATCGAGGGCGCGGAATGCGTCTCCAAGACATACCCGCAGTTCTGGCAAGAACTCGGAGCCCTCGGTGGTAAGGTAAAGACAGATGGGAAATAGTCTTGGCAAGCGGTTCACCATCACCAGCTTCGGGGAAAGCCACGGTCGCTGCGTCGGCGTTATCATTGATGGTTGTCCCGCCGGCCTGGCAATCGGCGAGCAGGAAATCCAGACGGAAGTAGACCGGAGAAGACCGGGAGACGGTCCGGCAAGCACTTCCCGCGCCGAGGCGGACCGCGTCGAAGTCCTTTCCGGGATATATGGCGGACGAACCACCGGCGCACCCATCGGCCTGCTGATATGGAACCAGGACGTCGATTCCAGCCAGTACCTGAAGGACCGCTTACTACCCCGGCCGGGTCATGCCGACTTCACCGCCTACACGAAGTACGGGGGCTTCAATGATTTTCGTGGTGGCGGCCGGTTCTCGGGCAGGATTACGGCTACCTTCGTCATGGCGGGAGCGGTCGCTCGGAAGCTACTTGGCACTATCGGCGTTGAAGTTGTCGCCCACACAGTCGCCATCGGGGGGATAGAGGCCAGGGTGAAGCAGGTAGAGGAAGTAAAGGCAAACGCCGGGAGCAATACGCTCCGGTGTGCCGACCCCGAAGTTGCCGAGGAAATGCTCCGGGCAATCGAGAAAGCCCGGACGGAAGGTGACAGCCTCGGCGGGGTTATCGAGTGCATAGCCCTCAACGTACCTGCCGGACTGGGAGAGCCGGTATTCGATACCCTGGAAGGAGACCTGTCCAGGGCGATGTTCGCCATCCCGGCGGTCAAGGGGGTGGAGTTCGGGTCAGGCTTTGCCGCTGCGGAAAAGAGGGGCTCGGAAAACAACGACCCGTTTACCATCATTGACGGCAGGATAGTGACCCTGACGAATAATGCCGGCGGCATTCTCGGCGGCATCAGCAACGGGATGCCGATAGTCGTGCGGGTTGCCGTGAAACCGACCCCTTCCATAGCCCGGGAGCAGCAGACGGTTGATATGGAGAAGATGGCACCGGACACGCTGGCCACCAGAGGCAGGCATGACGCCTGCATTGTGCCCCGGGCGGTACCGGTGGTGGAGGCGATGGTGGCGGTGACCCTGTGTGATTTCGCCATCAGGGCAGGAGGGATACCGGAGGTAATAATATGAGCCTGGAAGACCTGAGAAAGAAGATAGACCAGGCCGATGCCGAGATAGTCAGGCTTATTGCGGAAAGGATAAGAAACGCGGAGAAAATCGGCCGGGAAAAGCAGAAGCAGGGAAAGCAGCTTGAGGACCTCAGCCGGGAGACCGAGGTGATGTCCAATATCCGCCGGCTGGCCGGGCAGGAGAACGTCAGCATCGCGGGTCTCGAAAGCATCTACCGCAGGATAGTCAACGTTGCCAAGAGTGTCGAGGGGCTTATCGTCGCCTTTCAGGGTGAGATTGGCGCCTACAGCGAGGAGGCTGCCGTTGATTTCTTCGGTCCTTCAATCGAGGTCAGGCCCTGTGAAACCCTGGACGCAGTCTTTGACGCCGTGGAGCGGGGAGAAGCGCATTTTGGCGTAGTTCCCATTGAGAACTCCCTGGAGGGCAGCATCAGCCAGGTCTATGACCTGCTCCTCGACTCCAGTCTCAAGGTCCGGGGAGAGATTGAGTTACGCGTGATACACTGCCTTATCGCCAATCCGGGGGTGAAGCTTGACCTGCTGCGAAGGGTCTATTCCCATCCTCAGGCCCTGGGCCAGTGCCGCGCCTTCCTCAAGCACCTCGACTGCGAACTGATTCCAACCTACGATACCGCGGGCAGTGTCAAGATGATCAAGGAACAGGGAATGACCGACGGCGCCGCCATCGCCAGCGTCCGCGCGGCGGAAATCTACGCGATGCAGATAATGGCCCGGGAGATAGAGGATACCCCCAACAACTTCACCCGGTTCTTCGTCCTTGCCAAGCATGACTCGCCCCCGACAGGCAACGACAAGACATCCATCGTCTTCTCGGTGAGCCACAAGCCGGGGGCACTGTACAGCCTCCTCCGTGAGCTGGCGGCCAGCCAGGTAAACCTCACCAAGATTGAGTCACGGCCGACCCGGCAGAGGCCCTGGGAGTATAACTTCTATCTCGACTTCGAAGGGCATCGGGAGGACACTGCCTCACGGGAAGCCCTGGGTAAACTGGAGGAGACCGCCCTGTTCGTCAAGGTCCTGGGGTCCTACCCTAGAGCTACATGAGCCAGGTCGGTAACAGGTCTGATTCAGGGATGCAGAGTTAGCATATGAAAGTAGCTATTGTCGGCGGTTCGGGGAAGATGGGCCAGTGGTTCGCCCGTCTCCTGGCGCAGGAGGGCAACGAGGTGCTACTCGTCGGCCGGAGTGAGGAGAAGCTCAGGACCGTTCAGCAAGAGTTGGATGTGGATATCACCACCGACGTCGGCCGGGTAGGGGACGCAAACGCCATCATATTGTCGGTGCCACTGGATAGCTTTGAAGCAGTCGTTAAACAGATAGCCCCACACACGCACTCGGGGCAGAGCGTGGTCGATTTCACCTCGCTCAAGGCAGAACCGGTGGACATAATGCACCGCCATATTACGTCGGCGGTCATCCTGGGGACACATCCGGTATTCGGGCCCGGAGCAAAGAGCCTGGTCAACCAGAACTTCGTCCTGACACCGACAAACGATGGGGAGACAGCCCTGGCAGATAAGGTCAGGGACTATCTCGATGCCAGGGGAGCACGTGTCTCCCTGATGGCACCGGAAGAGCACGACAGGATGATGACCGTTATCCTCGGGCTGGCCCACTTCATTGCCATTGCATCGGCGGATACCCTGCTGAGCATGGAGCGGTTCCAGGAGATGAAGCAAATCGGCGGCACCACCTTCAGGGTACTCTACACCCTGATGGAAAGCGTCATCTCCGAAGACCCGGAACTCTACGCCTCACTGCAGATGAGCTTTCCGGACATCGGAGAGATTGAGGGGCAGTTCCAGCAGAGCGTGAAAACGTGGGCCGACCTGGTGAAGAGCGGAGACAGACAGGCGTTCGTGGACAGAATGAGCGCCCTGAAAGACAGGCTGGAAGAGACCGACCCCCACTTCCAGAAAGCCTACGAGGATATGTACCGCATCACCGACGGGCTGCCATAAGAGCGGCCAGTCACTACGGCTCCGCCCTCCCCTCGATGAAGGCCATGACTTCGTCATCGTTCACCGAGCGGCCGGTGAAGGTACCCGCATCCCGGGTAGCAATCCAGAGCGCGGCCTCGGCAATCTGCTCCGGGCTTTTCATCCGGCTCTCCACGTCGCCGAGGTCCACATTCTTGAAGACCACCTTGAAGCCATCGGTGAGCACCGCCCCGCTGGGGTAGAGGTCATTGACGGCGATGTTGTAGTCCTTAACCTCCTGTGCCAGGCCCCAGCAGAATAGCTCGATACCCGCCTTGGTGATGCTGTAGCAGACCTCTCCCGGTGGCGCCCGCCGCTTGGCGGCAACGGATGTCATGCAGATGATGTTGCCGCTGCGCTGGGCAATCATCGTGGGCAGCACTGCTTTGGTACAGATGAAGGTACCGCGCAGATTGACCCGCATCATCAGGTCCCAGCGCTTGATGGGCAGGTCGGCTATCATGGCGTTGAAATTGGCTGCGGCGTCGTTCACCAGGATATCTATCCGCCCGAACTCCTCGAGGGTCTTCCGGGCCATGCTTTCCACGTCCTCGTCAACCGTGATGTCCGTCCTGATGGCGACTGCCCGACCGCCGAGGGCACGGATTTCGTCGACTGTCTGGTGAATGGTGCCGGGGAGCTTGCCGCCTTCCTGTTCGGTCCTGGCAACCACGGCTACTGCAGCACCTTCGCGGGCAAATGTGAGGGCAATCTGCTTGCCGATACCGCGACTGCTCCCGGCGACTATGGCTACCTTACCATCCAGTTTCATATCTGCCCCCTGTCAACCTTCAATGCTGCTAGACTTTAGCAAATCGACATGCCGACAGTCAAATAATTGTACTTGCCCAGTACATTAGCAACACGTCTTTCTCCTACCTGTCATTGCGAGCCACAACCGAGCAAAGCAAGGGAGTGGCGTGGCAATCTCATGCCGCCCTCCAAGATTGCGTGCCGCTAGTTTCAGCGGCCTGTCGCCAGGCTCCTCGCAATGACGTTTCTTGAAATAGTTGCTACTTGAATGCTCTATCGACTTGTCACCAATATATCTGAACGATATCAATGGTCAGGTACCACAATGGCGCGGGTATCACGCTACACCGAACAAAGGTCTTTCATCAGCAGGGCACGATGTTACCTGTATGAGGGGTCTTTCAGTGAAGTGGGGAAACGAGGAGTGCGGATGGGTGAACAGTGCAGAGTAGTGACACTCGAAAACTAATGGAGGTATCCCGGGCAGGTTATTTCTGGGTCAGCGTGGAGGCACCGGAGACCTTGACACTACCCATGGTGGGACTACCGCAATAGGTGAGTCGGGAACTACCACTGATATCAAGGTCCAGCTTCCCGCTAGTACTCACTACTGCCTGGCTGGCCCCCTTGAGGTCGACTTTGGCGTCCCTGAGAGCGTAACCTGCCATCTCCAGTCGGCTGGCGCCCCAGGCATTCATCTCAACGTCCCTTGCGGACCCCTTCAGTTCCATCCGGCTGGCGCCGGAGAGGGTGAACTCGGAATCACCGAGCTTCATATTGCCATGGAGTTTGCTGGCACCCGATACCTCAACCTTAGTTATACCGGCCTCGATATCGATATCCAGGCTGCTGGCGCCGGAAAGGTTCAGATCGAGTTTTCCCTGGGAACTGAAGCCGTTTACGCTACACTTCGCCGCAGCGCTGAGACGTAGCTTATTGAGCATGGGCATGGTGATGTGCGCACCCAGTGTCGGCCTGGTGTGGAAGTGGAACGGCTTGACCGATATCTTCAGTGTGTTGCCCGATTTATCAACGTTGATATAGTCGAACAGACTCTCATCACTGGTCACAGTCACACTGTACGAATCAGATTGGACAATATCCACCCTGAAACAACAAGCGACTTCAACATTCGTGAAGTCGCTCAAATCAAATTCCCTGGTGACGACCTTCCCTGTACCGGTTTCCGGGCCGGACAGTACGGCAATGGCCTTATCCACCCTTGTCTCTACACGAGAGACGGTTTCCTCAATCCGCCTCTCAGCCTGATGCATCGCCGCTTCCGCTTTAGTTCTGCCGTTTTCGCCAGCTTCAAGGGCGATTTTCCGCAGTATGTCGCGGAAGTCAACCATGTCCCGCTTCATTCGCTCCTTGGCTTCTTCGGCTTCTTTCTTGAGCTCTTCAATATTCGCCATCGCAATACCCTCTCCAGTAGTGCAGATGAGCCTGAGGTCTTCCCTCAGGCCCATCTAGTTTAGTGCTTGTTCTACTGGCTGTCAATACTGCCGGAAGTGGTCGGGGATATGATTCTGATACTCAACATCATAAACCTAGGCATCGAACCAAAGGTCTCAATGCCTCTCCATGGTCTCGTTGACCGGCAAGTGTAAGTTGCTCCCGAGCACCAGGCCAAACACCTGGCCAACGACTGCTAACGATTTTGTAAATAGATTCATGTTTCTGCTTGATTCTTCCTTCTAACTAATGTGGAATCAGGTAAACGCCTGTGCCTGGCCTAGGCGTACAGGCTGAGTTCCCAGTGCTTCTCCATGGTCTCGTTAACTGGCATGATGAAGTTGCGTCCCATAACCAGGCCAAAAACCTGACCGATTACGAAGATTGATTTCAATAGACCTTTCATTCTGCTGCCCCCTTCTCTTCTTCCACGTCCATTATCAGTCTACACCAGGCAAGTTAAGGCCAGTTAAAGATATACCGCGGAAGGTAAAAGGCATGTCAACACGAGGTTACAAAAAGGTTACATTTTGCCAGCAGAACATGGCGAGAAGTAGCCAACGGGAATACCCACAGATAATCCCCGGGGAAAGCGCCTCAAAGGCTATTCCGGCTTTGCCATGAAGTAGCCGATACCGGTCCTGGTGAGGATGAGCCTGGGATTGCTGGGGGCTTCCTCGACCTTCTCACGCAGGCGCCGGATGTGTACCTTGAGGCTGTCCGCCGCCCCGGGGTAGTCATCACCCCAGACTGCCCCAGCGAGGCTCGCATGGGTAACGGCGCGACCTCCGTTCTTCATCAGGTGAGCCATTATCTGGCTTTCGGTAACGGTGAGGGCAATCTCCTTGCCACTGTAGCTCAACTGCCCTGTGGTGGGGTCCAGGCGTAGCGGTCCAAAAACAATCGATTCCTCCTCAGCACCGACCTGCCGCCGAATCAGGGCCTTAACTCGTGCCAGGAACTCGAGCTGCCGGAAGGGTTTGGTTATATAGTCATCAGCCCCCCATTCCAGCCCCTTGACGATATCAGCCTCATCAGACCGTACCGTCAGGATGATGGTGGGCACGTGGGAAAAAAGGCGGATTTGCCGAAGTACATCGAAGCCGTTTATATCGGGTAAACCCAGGTCAAGTATGACGATATCCGGTGACTCACTCTCAACCAGCTCAACTCCCTTCTGACCGAGACGGGTAGGAATCAGCGTCGCTTCCGGCCAGCGTATCTGGAAGGCAAGCGAAATGGCATCTATGATTTCCCGGTCATCCTCAATAAGAAGCACTTTCATTTATTGCCTCCTCCTTGGTACTCACCTGCTGCTGGATGGATGTAGCCAGGGGTATCGAGAAGCCAAAGATCGAGCCTTTACCCACGCGGCTATTCAGCCATATCTCGCCATCATGCAGCCCCACCAGGTATTTGCACAGCGCCAGACCCAACCCCAGGCCACTCAGGTACTCCCGGTCACCCAAATGCCGGTTATAGGGCTGAAAGAGCCGCTTCTGGTCTTCCTCGGGAATACCCGGTCCGTTGTCCTGGACCTCTACTACCAGAGAACCATCCCTCTCCTTTGCCCTCAGCGTAATCTTACCACCATCGGGTGTGAATTTGGATGCGTTAATCAGCAGATTCTGCACTACCTGCCGCAGGCGGTCGGTGTCAGCCCACACCCGTGGGAGAGAGTCAGGCAAGGTCACCCTCAAGGACTGTCCTGCAGCTAAGGCAACTATCTTCATGTCTTTGCCTACCCGACGGAGCAGCGGCAACACGTCTACCGCCTTCCGGTTCACCTTCAGGATACCGATCTCAACCCGCGCCAGGTCAAGGAGTTCGTCTATCCGGTTGCTCAGGTTGGTAGCTCCACGGTGAATGTTCTCGGCAATGCTCATCCAGGGTTCCTCACGGAGCTCACTGTAGAGGAGTTCACTGGAAGACAGTACCGGTGTCAGCGGGGTCTTGAGCTCGTGGACCAGCGCCCGAGTGAACTCTATCCTTCGTTGCGCCTCCTCCTCAAGCTCCCGGCGTAGCTTCCTCTCCTCCTCATAGGCATCTTCCAGCTTCCCCTGGGCCCGTTCAAGCTCGGTAATGTCCATGGAGTGTCCCACGGCAGCTCGCTTTCCCCGATATTGAACGGAAGCAACTCCTTCCAGCATCCACCTGATGTCACCATCTCTATTCATAATCCGGTACTTATACGGGGTGGTACGCTCTCCTTTGAGCATGGCTATCGCGTTCTCTCTAACCATATCCCTGTCCTCGGGGAGGACGAGTGCCATCGGGTCTGTACCCATCAGTTCGTCCGGGCTACCGCCGGTAACGTTACGGAAGTCCTCGTTGACGAACTGAAACTGGCCATCCTGAACCATGAAGAGACCAACAGGTGTGCTGGCACGCAGAATATCAAGTATTTCTTCCTGCTGCTGCCTCTGCCGCGTCTCTGATGTTTCCATCTCGTCAACTCGCTGGCTGAGAATAGCGTTCTGCTGACGAAGTGCGGCCAGTTCGTCCTGTAGCTGTTTCTTTGTCTTCTGCCCGTCCTTCATATTGAGTACCGAAATCCCACACAGAATACCTGAAAATAGCAGTTCCCGGAACGTATTACCGCACCGCCACAACCGGGCAACCCGAGTTGCCAGAGTTACTAATTCTAACGTGAAGTACCGGTTACGTCAAACCGCCGCACATATCTTTGAGGTGCGCAACAACATCGGCCGTGGACAACACGCCGTCCTCAGTCACTATCCCCGTAACCAGTTCCAGCGGCGTGAAATCAAACCGGGGGTTACTGACAGCCACTCCGGCGGGTAGTCCGGATGGCTCAAACGTCTCGGATGGCTCTTCATCCTCCAGGTCAGCATCCTCGCGGGTCAGTTCGGGGTCGAACTTGAGACTATCACACAACACGTAAACGGGAACCCTTGTGGCGGCACTGACCACGGCCAGTTGGTAGCTGCCGATACCGTTGACCACGCCATCGGCACACACCGTATCGGCACCCAGCATCAAGATGCTTACCGAAGGCATATGCACCGCTGCGGTGGTATCGTCAATGAGTGTCACCGGTATCCCGAATCCGCCGAGTTGCCGGGCGGTCTCCTCTCCGGTCCTGCCCGGTCCCGACCGGGTGACAACCACCCTGATGCCCCTGCGCTCGGAACTGACCTCCCGCAGAGCGGCCACTACTGTAGAGCTATAGCTGTGCGTCATTATGGTGGCACCGTCGTCAACCAGGCCCGTAGTGTTCCGGGCAATCCGCACCACCGCTTGCCGGGTATCAGCTACCATCTCATCAGCTTTCGAGACCATGAAGTCCCGGAGCGCCCTCACATCCAGTTCCCCGACCCGGTCAGATACAACCTCCATCAAGCGATTGGCAACGTTGCGTATCGGCGCCATTGACAGGCGAGTCAGTGTCAGCACCTGGACAACCCCTCTTTGCTCGTGGAGAAAACGGTCAACGTCATCGGCCTGACTGTGCTCTGCGGTCGTCTTCAGGATAACCAGCGTCCGGCGTGCCAACTCAATCGCACCGTGACTCCGGTCGTCCTGTATTTCGTCCACCAGACGGGCAATCTCCTCACAAATCGGCATGGTTGCCTCTCACCAGTGTCTCTTGATACGCGGGTCAAAGCTGAGGACGAAGAGTATCGCTCCCGTACCCGTAGCCCAGAATACCGCCGCACCAATCCCCTTCAAGACAAGCGCGATAATGAATACCAGGAGGACTACGATTCCTATCCGTACGTATTTGCTCTTAAACATCCTGGCCCCAGCATGTCTCCCCGGCCTTCTCATTATCTGCCCGGCAACCTCCTCTGTCAACGGAGGACCGGGACAAATCGCGCCACGCGACAGCCGTAATCAGACACGTATGACGCCGCATCTTCACAGCGTTGCCAGCAGGCTCATCATGGCAGTCGACCAGATGATATCCGCCGGCAGGTGAAACCTGGCCGACGGCACACGTCTTCGGGGTCCAGGTCGGAGAGAAGTTCCCAGGCGTGTTCTTCACCGCTCGGCATGATACCTGACGGTAGCACGGACTGCCGGGGCGCGCCCACATCTCGCAGACATTGACTCTCTGTACGCTCCTGAGTAGAATATGGCTGATGAAAGGAAGAATTACCCTACTGGTGCTGGTGAGCCTGACCCTGTTCCTTCTCCCGGGCTGTAAGTCTACTCCCCCTTCCCCTGCACCCGAGATAGAGCTGGAGGGACACGCTGCGGCCACAACCGATGGTGAACGGATACCCAAACAGAGCGACCACCCGGCGCCCAGCGTGCTGTCTCTCTCCACCACCGCCTTCGCCGAGGGAGCGAACATCCCGACGAAGTACTCCTGTGATGGGGAGAACATCTCGCCACCGCTATCCTGGAGTCAGCCGCCAGAAGCAACCGGGGCCTTCGCCCTGATAATGGATGACCCCGACGCTCCCCACGGCGTATTCACCCACTGGGTCCTCTTCAACATCCCGGCCGAAAGCCGCCAGCTGCCAGAGGCCGTCCCCAAGGACAATGAACTGAGCAGCGGGGCACGACAGGGGCTGACCAGTTTCGGCAGGGCAGGATACGGTGGGCCCTGCCCGCCAGCCGGACCCAGCCACCGCTACCGGTTCACCCTCTACGCCCTGGACAGTACCCTGGACCTGGCACCCGGAGCCAGCAAGGAGGACCTGCTGAAGGTCATGCAGGGACACATCCTGGCTCAGGTTACCCTCACCGGCAGGTACCAGCGCTAGTGTAGTGTCTCGTATATATCTTTACGTATGATGGATGTTGATGTCATTCCAGCGCAGGCTGGAATCCAGGGGGCAAACACGTATCCCGGATCGAGTCTAACAGGGTGATGAAAAAGGGGAGTCCAGAGGGAGCCCGCCCCTTCTGAGGGGCGCCCCCTTATGGCAGGGGTGTCTGGGCGTCATTCTTACAGAATGACGTTAGCAGAATCCGAAACCAGATTCTGCCGGTGTCCCCCAGATATAATCTTTCCCCCCTTCCGCAGAAGGCTCCTTCCTGGAC
>DATKWT010000062.1 GCA_035529395.1 Dehalococcoidales bacterium
CTTACAAATGCCTTTACAGTCCCTGTCATTCTAGCAAGCCTATGAAAAACCCTTTCGACCAATCCCCGTGCGGCCCAGACGGGCCGCCTTCCCCTTCCTGTCCAGGAAGGGGGGAAAGATTATATCTGGGGGACACCCCCAGACCCCTGCCATAAGGGGGCGCCCCTCAGAAGGGGCGAAGCCCCTTTGGCAGGGGTCTGGGGGTGTCCCCCAGATATAACTATTCCCCCCTTCCTGGCCAGGAAGGGGAAGGCGGCCCAGATGGGCCGCACGGGGGTTGGTCGAAAGGGTTCTTCATCACCCTGCTATAACTAATGCTGGAGTAGGGCGGGGGCCCTTCAAGAGAACAGGGTCCCCGTCCGAAGTGGAAATAATATGCTGGTGCTGAACAACATTGAGGTCGCTTACCTCAATGTCATCAGGGTACTGCACGGTGTCTCAATGACCGTTGAGGAGGGGGCGATTGTTGCCCTGCTCGGGGCGAACGGTGCCGGTAAGAGTACCACGCTCAAGGCAATCTCCGGCCTTCTTCACATTGAAGAAGGCGAGGTAACCGACGGCAGTATCCAGTGGAATGGCGAGAGAATCGACAGGAAGAGTGCCGAAGAGATAGGTAAACTCGGCATTATCCAGGCGCTTGAAGGCCGTCGGGTCTTCGGGCATCTTACCGCCGAGGAGAACCTGCTCGTCGGAGCATATCATCGTACCGACCGCACTGCCGTGAAGGGTGACCTGGAGATGGTCTACGGCTACTTCCCGAGGCTGAAGGACCTGCGGCGCGGCATCGCCGGCTATCTTTCCGGGGGTGAGCAGCAGATGCTGGTCATCGGTCGTGCCATGATGGCTGCCCCCAAATTGATGATGCTCGATGAACCGTCCCTGGGTCTGGCACCCCTCCTGGTCGAGGAGATATACAATATCATCGAGCGGTTCAATACTGAGTCCGGGACGTCGGTGCTCCTCGTCGAGCAGAACGTCAGAATTGCCCTGAGCATTGCTCACACCGGCTATGTTATGGAGAACGGCCGGATTGTCCTGGACGGCACGGCGGACTTCCTCAAGAACAACGAGGATGTCAAGGAGTTCTACATGGGGCTCTCCACGGTGGGTACCAGGAAAAGCTACCGGGAAGTGAAGCACTACAAGAGGCGAAAACGATGGCTCTAAAATCTGGCGGGCAGTATTACGATGAACTGGAGACTATGACCGCCGAGGAAAGACGGACGTATCTCAACGGGAAGCTGCGCGAGGCGGTCGACCATGCCTGCCACAACGCGCCTGCGGCGCGTGAAATGCTGGACCGCGCCGGGGTTCAACCCACAGATATTCAAACGATAGAGGACCTGGAGAAGCTGCCCATCACCCGGAAGACGGACCTGATTGAGCTACAGAAGACCAGGCCTCCGTACGGCGGTTTCCTGGCGATACCGCCGGAAGATGTAGAGCGGATATTCATCTCTCCCGGTCCGATATACGAGCCGCTGCACAGCGGGTCCATCGAGTGGTTTGCCAGGTCCTTCTACGCCGCCGGTTTCAGGAAGGGTGATATTGTCATCAATACCTTCACCTATCACCTGTCCCCCGCCGGTGTTCTGTTCCACGAGGCTTTGAGGGATTGCGGGGCCACCGTGGTCGTCACCGGTACCGGTAACACCGATATCCAGGTCCGGACAATGCTCGACCTCAAGGTCACCGGGTTTGTCGGTACGCCTTCTTTCCTGATGACCCTCATCCGCAGGGCGGAGGAGATGGGGCATGACTTCCGTCGGGACTTCGTACTGGAGCGTGCCTGGTTCACCGGTGAACCCCTGTCACCGTCGGTGAGGAAAACCCTCGAAGAGGACTACACCATCAATACCTGCCAGGCCTACGCGGTCACCGAGCCGGGGGGTGCCCTTGCCTACGAATGCCCGGAGAAATCCGGCATGCACTTCATGGATGACTACGTGATTGAGATAGTCGACCACGAGACAGGGAAGCAGCTTGGCCCCGGTGAGATTGGGGAAATCGTGGTTACCCCGGTGCACAACAGGGCCTGGGGCATTATCCGCTTCGGCACCGGTGACATGTCTTCGTACATCACAGAACCGTGCCCGTGTGGACGGAGCTCAAACCGACTGGTAGGGATTGTCGGGCGGACCGGTGATGCCGTCAAGGTGCGGGGGATGTTTGTCGTCACCCGACAGGTTGAGGAAGCGGTGCTTGGCATCGAGGCGGTCTCGCGGTTCCAGGTTGTCGTCAGCCGTGAGGGACAGCGCGATTATATGGCGCTCAGGGTCGAACTGAAGAACAAAGATATTGACCGGGACGCACTGACTGCGGAACTGAATGAGCGCGTTCAGAATGTTTGTCGGGTAAGGGTAGACAGGGTCGAGTTCGTGGCACTGGGCAGCATCCCCGAAGACCAGTCACGGATAGTGGACCCGAGGAAGTGGGACTAAGCCTGCTGGCAAAGCCAGCAGGCCGAAGCTGAAGGGTCTCTCCCCGCGGAACATACTGGTGTAGTGTCTCGTATATATCTCTACGTATGATGGATAGGAAAGTCCAGAAGGGTGTTCCCCAGATATAATCTTTCCCCCTTTCCTGGCCAGAAAGGGAAAGGCGGCCCAGCTGGGCCGCACGGGGATTGGTCGAAAGGGTTCTTCAGCAACCTGCTAAATTCAAATTCTATATGAGACAAACTTCGGCATCAAAGCTTTACATAACTCTAAAAACAATTCGTGCCTGATAAGCCTTTTCTAGCCTCCATTTGTTTCCCATAATTTTTAGTCGGCATTGAAATCGAGATATTACCTTCCCCGAACGAATCATCATGTCCCGGGGGACTCGAACCTGTAGCCACCTGCGTGGCAGTCAGGCCCGCGACAGGGTCACTATTACTCTTCCTTACCGAGGTAGGCTGAAATCACCTGCGGGTTTGTCCTTATCTCCTCGGGAGTGCCCTCGGCAATCTTCTGCCCGAAATCAAGCACCACAATCCTGTCCGCCAGGTCCATGACCACTCCCATGTCATGCTCAATCAGGACGATGCAGTCGACGCCGTCCCTGAGGACAGGAGTGCTTGGATAGGTATCCCCCTGACCTTCGAAGATATCGATGATGAACCGGGCGATGTCTTCCTTCTCTTCCAGGTTCATCCCCGCCATCGGCTCATCGAGGAGGAGGACCTTCGGTTCCATAGCCAACGCCCTGCCCAACTCTACTCGTTTGCGCATTCCGTAGGGCAGCGTGCCGACCACCTTCTTTCTTATCGGTTCTATCTCCAGAAAATCTATGATGTCTTCCACTGTCCGGCGGTGCTCAATCTCCTCGGCATGGGCCGGGCCGAAGTAGATAGCTCCGGTCAGCGGGTTCTGCTTCATGAGCATGTGGCGGGCGGCCATGATGTTGTCCAGTGTGCTCAGACCGGCGAAAAGCTCGATGTTCTGGAATGTCCTGGCCAGGCCGAGTCTGGCTGCCCTGTCCGGTCGGATTCTGGTAATCCTGCGGCCGTCGTAGTATACCTCGCCTTTCTGTGGCTTGTAGAACCCATTAATACAGTTCAACAGGCAGGTCTTGCCCGCACCGTTGGGGCCGATTATGGCCAGGATTTCGTTGTCCTTAATATCAATGCTGACATCACTCAGCGCATTGACACCGCCAAAGGACAGGGAGAGGTCCTCTATTCGTACCTTTACCTTGTGGCCGTTTTCACTGTTCATCTGTAGATGGCTCTATTTCCCCGGATGTGTCAGCCGGACCTGGTGTGGACCGCATCTTCAAGGCTTCTTCGTCACGGAGTTTCTGCTTGTACTCTAATATGCGGATGCATTGCGTGCCTTCGCACTCCAGCGCTCGTCTCAGCTGCAGGCTCTTCCTGACCATGTTGAGCTGCTCCTCGCGGGATTCAGTATACTTTCGGACACCGGTACACTTAGCGGACCAGTCCTTGTCGACCATTATGGTCACTTCGTCATCAACGGCATCGCAGTGTATCGTTGTTGCCGTTACCTGCCAGTCTACCATGTGAATATCACATTGCTCCTTCTTGACTCCCATGGTACCATTTGTGCGGTTGCCAGTTCAACTGTGGGTACTCGTCCGGTACATTAGTGACACTCCAACAGATGATGCCGGTTGCCACCGGAGGTTACTTGTGTGGTTTAGCTATGGTACCGGCCGCCTTCTCATGTGGCAATACCTCATCCCCTCTTACGCCTTTCTCCAAAGGAGAAAGGGGCGATATCTATACGCGTGCCCCTATATCTTACCCTGGCGATACCGTGCGCTGCCATTGCGAAAGTGCTACAATAGTGCATTGTACACGTGGCAGACGCTTTCTCTCGGAGAACCATCAGTTGACGTGTTAGCAGAACTAAAGCCGCAGCGAAAATGACGCTGGGATGAATCCGTCAAGTACCACTGCATACCCGGACAGTAATAAAAAAGGGAGGCAAGAATGTTTACCAGAATCCGCGCCATACACATAGCGGTCAACAATGTAGAGGAGACGGCCAAGGAATACGCCGACAAGTTCGGGCTCGTGGCGTCACAGTCCGGCACTCTGCCCGAAATGGGTATAAAGAACGCGCTATTGCCTGTTGGTGATGCTGTGTTCGAGCTAATCGAGCCTCTGAATCCCGGGGAAGGAGCCCTCGCCAATTTTCTGGAGCGTCGGGGTGAAGGTGTGTACATGATGGCTCTGGAGGTCGAGAATCTGGGCGAGGCCGTCGAGTCATTGCGGGCCAGGGGTGTACGCATGAACAGCGATGACCCGGAATCGATAGCCAAAGGTGGCCCGGTCTTTGTCCACCCGAAATCAACTCACGGGGTGCTTATCGAGCTGGTCGAAAAGAAGTAATCTCAGGTCAGGTCTATAACTGCGCAGGCCGATACAGAGATGATTACAGAGTAACAAAGGAGGGAGAGGTATGGCTGACAAACCCAGGTTCTTCCAGGTGGAAAAGGATGGGCCGGTTATTATCTGGAGGTTTAGCAATCCACCGCAGAATCTCTGGAACAATGAAACGGCTGCGGAGTTCAATGACGTAGTCGAGGACTTGTACGAGGCCCCGGAATTGCGGGTAGGTATTCTCACCAGTGCGGTAATGGAGGTCTTTATCCAGCACTTTGATGTATCGCTCCTGGTGCAATGGGGCGATGCCCTCAAGGCGGGACAGATCACCTTGCCGACTGAGCGTCCGGCGCCAAGGGGCGTGTATCGGCGTGGCCCGAAGCCGGTGATTGCAGCTATCAATGCCCCGGTGGCCGGTGGTGGGCTGGAACTGTGTATGGCCTGCGATTTCCGTTTCATGTCGCGTGCCGCATCGGTGGCCCAGCCTGAGGTCGGTGCCGGAATCCTCCCCGGTGGTGGTGGAACCCAGCGTATGCCGCGACTCATCGGACTCGGCCGTGCCCTGGAACTGCAGTTGACAGGTAGACCAGTCTTCGCGGAGGAAGCGGAGCGCATCGGTCTGGTAACACGTGCCTGCGACCCGCTAAACTTGATGCCGGAAGCGCTGGAGTTCGCTAAAATACTGGCAGCCCAACCACCCTTGGCGGTCGAACTCATCCGGCGGTGCATCTATGAAGGCACAGAGATGCCCCTGGAGGAAGGCCTTGCTCTGGAGAGCGAGCTATTCCGGGAGACACTCATCAGCGGAGATGCCTTGGACAGGATGCGTGCCTATGTAGCCTCCGGACAGGATGCCAAGCAAGCGCAAGACCTATTAAAGAACTTTGAACAGCAGGATTCTGAGTAAGTGAGTTGTCAGACGCTGCCCGGCGTATGCTGCTGCAGGAATGAGAAGATAATGTCAAGCGCCTCCGGGAAACGGGTGACCCCGTGCTCGGCACCCTCGAAGGCCTTTACCTGTACATCCGGTATTAGCCTGGCCATATCGCGCGAGCCCTGTGCCGGGAAGACGCTGTCCTCAGTGCCGTATAGAACGAGAGTGGGCGGCTTTATGTCCCGGAACTGGGGAGTAGCATCCCAGTCGACATAGCCGGAATAGGTGCGCAGTTCACCGGCGTACTTGGCGATGCGCTCTTCCCGTGGGGTCTGGCGCAACATTTCCCGGATGCGTTCCATCGCCTCCTGCTGCGCGTGACTCTCCTTTTCGGTACGTTCCGGGCGTCCGACAAACAGGTTCAGTCCCACTGTACCTTCGGTGGTCCTGGCTTCATAGGCAGCCAGAGGGCTGTCTTCGTTCAGGATTCTGATACGCTCCCGGAGCCTGGCTTTCATCTCCTCGTCCGGTGATAACCACGGTGCGGAGTCGGTGACGACCAGGCTGGCGGTTGCTTCGGGGAATTCGAGGCCGAAGGCAAGCGTAATCTGGCCTCCGGCCGATGTTCCCAGGATATGAGCGCGGTCATGCCCCAGGTAATGTAACAACTCGAGAATGTCACCAGCGAAGTCCTTCATAGTGAAACCTTCTTCGGGGTATCCGGAACGTCCGGAAGCACGGCGGTCATAGGTAATTACCCTGAAATACCGTGCGAAGCGGTCCCGCCAGGCGGGAGCTTCAGCACCCATGCCCGTACCCAATCCACCGAACCCGCCGTGCACATAGACCAGCGGGAAACCGTCTCCTTTCGTCTCATAGTACATCTCGAAACCGTTGATATTCGCGGTTGGCATCAGACCTCCTTTATGTGGGACTACTATGGATTACGCCAAACTCTGCACCTGACCTCATACCCAGGTGGCTGAGGCTCGGAGTCCTGTAATCTGCTGACACTTACTCAAGCATATCACTTACCCATACTCAGATACAGCACTTAATCTACGGGATGTTCAGTATTATCATTATAAAGGGGGGAAGGTTCCGTTTATGGTACCACCCGCTACTGACTATTTCAATACCGGAGAGACTAAGTCATCCGATAGACCGGTGAATTCCACTGATTATCAATTGACCCGAAAGCGGCCGATGAGCTATAATTCATATAGACCATAGAAGCGAAGCAGCGGGTGAGATTTGCACGAGAGTTGCGGAGTATTTGGTGTCTACTGTCCTGATGAGGATGTAAGTCGACTTACCTATTTCGCTCTATTCGCCCTGCAACACCGTGGCCAGGAAAGTGCCGGCATTGCCGTTGCCGATGGCTTGCGGATGCAGGTAACCAGCGATATGGGGCTGGTCTCTCAGGTATTCACCGAGGAGAGGCTAAGCCAGCTCAGCGGGTATATTGCCATCGGACACAACCGCTACTCGACCCGGGGTTCCAGTCGAGTAATCAATGTCCAACCCATTATCGTCGGTCGGGGCGCTAATGCGATTGCCATAGCCCACAACGGTAATATCATTAATGCCGAGTTCCTTCGCGAAGAACTCATTGCGCAGGGCCACACGTTCCGCACGTCCACGGATACCGAAGTCATCGCCAATCTCATTATCTCCTCTCCGGAGAAGAGCTGGGTGGACAGGATAAGGTACGCCATGCACCGGCTCCAGGGTGCATTTTCCATGTGCCTGCTCACTAACGATAGTCTCTTTGCGGTTCGTGACCCGTGGGGCGTCCGTCCGCTCTGCCTCGGACAGATGAATGGAGGGCATGTAATCGCCTCGGAGAGTTGTGCGCTTGACCACATCGGTGCCGAGTTTATCCGTGAGATTGAACCGGGAGAGATACTACGGGTTCGTCAGGGTGAAGTCGAGAGCTATCGGGAAGATTCTGATAGAAGGTCGCTGTGCATCTTCGAATATATCTACTTCGCCCGGCCGGATAGTGTAATCAACGGAAAGCTACTATATCCGGCACGTATGGCCATGGGGGCGGGGCTTTCCGAAGAGCATCCGGTTGATGCCGACCTGGTGATAGGAGTGCCGGATTCGGCCACTGCCGCCGGTATAGGCTATGCGAGACATTCCGGCATTCCCTTCTCGGAGGGACTGCTCAAGAACCGCTACATGGGACGCACCTTCATCGAACCCGACCAGCGGATAAGGGACCTGGGGGTCCGCCTCAAGTTCAACCCGCTGCCCCAGATGCTCGAGGGGAAGCGACTTGTCGTAGTTGACGACAGCATAGTGCGAGGCACGACCACTCCCAAGGTGGTAAACCTGCTGAGAAGGGCCGGGGTGAAAGAGATACACATGCGCATCTGTGCCCCACCGATACAATACCCCTGTTTCCTGGGAGTGGATATGGCTACCCGCCAGGAACTCATCGCGTCTCACAAGACCGTTGAGGAGATTCGCGACTTCATCGGTGCTGATTCTCTGGGCTATCTAAGTGTGGACGGGTTGCTTAAGGCGGTGGACCTGCCCCGGGAAACGTTCTGCATGGCCTGCTTCGTTGGCGACTACCCCATGCCGGTGCAATTGCAGATGGACAAGCTGGCCCTGGAAAACTCAGCGTTGGACCATGAGTAGTGCATAGCCCCTGCGTGTCTGTTGGGGGAATATGCGTATTACCATTCTGAATAGCTACTCAAGGTTGGACAGAGGAAGTACATTTTACTGTTTGACAAAACTATATAACCTATCCGATTTTTCGTGGCAGGCGTGTTCGGATTTAATTGATGCCATCCATCCCGCAAACATGCAGCGGGTGAGTATTAGAGACCAGCAACCACTGGCACGGGTTGCGCATAACCAGAGGTGAGAAATTGAGAGCAGACATGGCCAAACTTGATAGGGCCTTTAATCCCAGGGTCCTGGCGATAGTCGGTGATTCCGGGTTCTTCCAGTGGATTCGTTCCCACGGTGATTTCAAGGGTAAGCTCTACTCCGTGCAGGTTAACCCGAAGACAATCGAGCGGATAGAGAAGATGGGGATAGAGAACTACACCAGTCTGGTAGCCATCCCGGAACCCGTGGACCTGGCAATTGTGGCTGTGGGGCGGAAGTACGCTCTCAATGTGCTGGAGGACTGCATTCGCAAGGATGTAGCGGCCGCTCACTTCTTTACCGCGGGTTTCAGTGAGACGGATACCCAGGATGGTATAGACATGGGGCGTGCCCTCACCGACCGGGCGATAGAGGCAGGTTTTCATCTAATTGGGCCGAATTGCATGGGTCTGTTCAATCCTGCAGTTGGCTTGAAGCAGATGGGAGGTCAGTACACAGGAGCCGCCGGGCCGGTGGGCTTCATCTCACAGAGCGGTACCCACGCGATTAACTTCAGTCTGGAGGCCCATCTTCAGGGTGTGGACGTCAACAAATCGGTCAGTTTCGGCAACGGGACCGTACTTGATGCAGCCGAGTACCTTGAGTACTTCGGCCAGGATGATGGCATCAAGGTGATTGGCATGTACCTCGAGGGTATCAGGGAGGGGAGAAGGTTCCTGGATGTGCTCAAGGAAGTATCACGGAAGAAGCCGGTGGTGATATGGAAGGGCGGCCGTACTCAGGATGGTGGCCGGGCTATCGCCTCACATACCGGCTCCCTGGCGGTGTCACAGGACATATGGAATGCTGCCATGCGACAGGGTGGTGCAGTCACGGCACCAGGGATGGACGCGTTGATTGATACCCTGAAAGCACTACTTTATCTCAATCCGGTCTATGGCAACAAAGTGGTCCTGGCCGGAGGGTCCGGAGGGCAGTCGGTTGCCATCACCGATGCGTTTACCGAGGTGGGACTGGAGGTGCCACCACTCACCAGGGAATCCTATGACCAGTTTGAGGAGTTCTTCAGTGTAATCGGGGGGAGTTATCAGAACCCGATAGACACCGGCAACCCGAACCGCGCCCAGATGAAGCGTATCATGGACATTATCGAGGGTGACGATAACATAGATAACATCGTGCTATTGATGTACACGGGTACCGGCGGTCCTCCGGGGTTAGAAGACCGTCGCGATGAGGAAATCCAGTCAATCGTTGACCTCAGGAACCGAAGTTCCAAGCCGGTCATGGTGACTATCACGGTACCATTTCTGCCGAAGGTTGTCGGGGAAGCACGGACGCTGGTTAAGAAACTCCAGGATGGTGGGGTACCGGCGTTCACCAGCCTGGATAGGGGTGCTCTAGCCCTGAGGAACACCCTCGACTACTATCAGTTCCAGAAGAGGGACGATTAATAACGTCCGGGTCCCGCGCTAGTCGGTATCCTGCTTCTTTCTTTGCTCTTCCCGCCATTGCTCGCGGGAAAGGTCCATAAGCAGGAACTTGTATCCATCCCTTTCCAGATGGCCGCAGGATGTGAAGCTGCATTTCTCGAAGCATTTCCGGGCGCGGGCGTTGCTAACCAGGGTCTTCAGGTAGATGCGGTTCAGATTCGTAAAGCGGAAGACGTGGTCGAGCAGCACTCTTACGGTGTCGGCACCGTAACCTTTGTCCCAGTAGTGTCGGTCACCAATCATGATACCGAGTTCGGCTTCGCTCCGGTTCTCGTCAATATTGTAGTAGACGCAGTTGCCAATGTGCTTTCCGTCAAGGGTGTCAACGGCGAAGGAGCGCCGGGCCGGAGAAGGAAAGAAGAGTTCGCTGCCGTAGTCCGTTAGATACTCGTCATACGTATAGTCTATCGGCGGTGCTGCATCGAGCCAGGCAAGTTCCGGGTCTTTCTGCCATTCGTAGTCTTTCCTGGCATCGGACATCCTCTTGTTGCGAAGTATTACCTTGCTACCGTCAATCATGCTTCTCTCGAGAGTATCTCATCATGTCAAATCAAAAAGGATGACATGCCTTCCCTGTTTGCCAGTTCTTGCAGGGCTTCTTCGGCGGCCTGGCTGACAGCCTCATTGGGGTCATCAAGGCACAGTTTCAGGCACTCACTGGCTTCGGCACCACCGATGCTGCCAAGCGCATGGATGGTGGCAAGCCGGACCTCGATGTCATCATCGTAGATGAGCTCGGCAAGCTGTGGGACGGTGTCTTTATCCTCTATCTCACCGAGCGACTCCACTACCTTGCGACGCATCTCGGCATCAGCACTGCCCAGCTCCCTGAGGAGAACCGGTAGCCAGGATAGGTCACAACTCCCACCCATAGCTCGTACCGAACTGATACGAAGCCGGTCATCCCTGCTGAGGTAGTTGTCTCCTATCGCTGTCTTGACTTCGGGTAGGCTCAGTGGAGCGACTGCCTCAAGGGCATGCCGCCGGACATCCATCGGTCTGGTGCTGTCATCGGTGATATTCAGGAGGGTGTGAGCTATCCGAGAGGTGTACTCGGAAGCTATCGTGCCGTTTTCAACAAGCAGGGCGAACCTGCCCAGAGTACGGGCGGCTTCAACCTGTACTGCCTCCGAGGGGTCTTCCTCCAGCAAACCGATGAGTGGTTCAATCAGTGAGGTTTTTTCGCACTCCCAGAGACCCCGGACTGCTTCTTTTCTTACTTCGGCGTGGGTGTCCCCAAGGCAATGATTGAAGACCGCGTGGAAATTCAGGGTGACGTTCCTGTCCGCCATTTCAATCAAACGGCTGACGATAATACTCCGTCGCTCCGGTGCGATATCATCCCAGGACTGCGCCAGCAGAGCCATCTCCTCGGAGTCAAGCTCCGATAGCTCAACCAGGCTGGAGTCAGGCAGGTCACCATCGTCATTGCGAAGGCCGGTAATGATTTCTGCCAGCGACAACTAGACCTCCCACCGCATGGTCTTACTCGTCTTCTTCATCCTCATCATCGTCCAATCCGTTGTCGTCCTGCTCCCAGATAGGCTGGGTGAAGTGCTCAATGTACTCACTCATGGCCATGGCGGTCATCTGTTTCAACTGCTCCCTGGTCTCGCGGGCGATCTGGGTAAGCTCTGAAGTATCCACCTCAATCCCCAGCATTGTCGTCAGTATCCCGAGTATTGCCAGGGCGGCCATCGGGTTCTCTACTCGGGAAGCATGTGTCGGTACCTCGCCAAGAAGACAGATGCCGTTGACACCTCTCTCTTTAGACACCCCGAGGAGCAGTCCGTTCAGGCCGGAAATCTGTAGATTGCCCCGGTGAACCAGGTCATACTTTTCAAGCAGTTCGGTCATTTCCGGAGTGGTAGCCACCCCCCACACCCTGGGCTGCTCGGTGAAGTGGATGTGTGTCAGGGCGGCAGCACACGTAATCACGTGGCTGATACCGAACTTCAGTCCGACATCGAGGACGCTGCTGGCCAGTTCATAAGCCTTGGAAACCGGCTGGTCATCGCCGATGAAGACTATCAGGTCGTTTTGCTCCGCGCCGGTCTTGTAGTAGTAGAACCTGCTCTGGGGGAACTGGGGTGCTTCCACCACGTTATTGCGGGCTACCACGCCTATGGGGTCGAAGAAGTAGGAGGCTTCTATCTCCGCGAGTGCCTTAAAGGGCAGATTCCTGAGGAGATAGTCAGCCACTATCATGGCTACGTTACCCACCCCTGGCCATGCTGCCAGCATGACCGGCGAAGTCAGCTTGGGACGGGCTGTTATTCGGCTGATACGGTTCTTTTCCAGGGCGGTGGCCTCCTTTAACCGGGAGTATACTATTGGATGACGGCGGTTTTCAAGTATGAGTGAATATAATGATAACGATGGTACATCTTAATATTACAACCGCTACTGGAGGCCGGTCAAGGTAATGTGCTCGTCCACTACATTGGTGACCGATGGGACTGATGGCGACAAAAGAGATAATGAAAAATAAAGGGAAACAAATCGAGGCTAACCGAGCGTGATTTGTTTTTCGAGTTATGTCTACCTCTGGACAGACATAACTATTATTCGTGGGGATACGGGCGCGGCAATCTCTTTCTTTTCCCGGAGATTGCTTCGGTGTCTCTTCGCTTTGCTCAGAGTCCCTGCTCGCAATGACGTTGCCCCTCAGAAGGGGTGCTTTATCAGTGCTTACAGACGTTGGTCAGGGATTACAGTGGGTATCGTGTTTGTGGGGTACTACCGGCAGGCTCCGGAATGGGGATTGACAATCGAGTGCCATGGATGTACTGTTGGTGAAGATAGCGATGAGGGCAGGGATTCCTCGTTGCGGGTTGAAACGGGGAATGCCGGCTTGAACTACTAACGAAAGACGGGAGATATTTATGCGCATCAACAGATGGATTTGTACCCTTGCGGGCACTGTTTTCCTTGTCTCCGTATCAGCATTATTGCTGGTGCCAGCTATTGCTCCAGCGCAGGTCTTTGCTGACGGTCCCGACAGCGAATACTTTAGTGTCCGTACAGTAGTCCTTGACGGCATAAGTATCGATGAGGTCATAATCAATGGCCCGCCTACGCCTCCGCCTGGTTTTGAGCGTGTTACAGTTGAGCTACCTGAGCCAAACATAGCCGCGGGTCTTAATGTTCTAGCTAATGTACCAGCCTTTAGTTGGTGTTTCGGATGTTCGGCTACTTCCGCGGCAATGCTAGCCGGATATTATGACAGAACAGGATATGGGAACATGTACGCGGGACCAACAAATAGTGGTGTGATGCCACTGGACAATAGCTCCTGGGGAACTTGGGAAGATTCAAATTCGGATACAAGGGCTCAATGTCCATTAAGTGCAACACGCAATGGTGTGGATGGACGAGCCACCAAGGGTCACGTTGATGATTACTGGATTTATTACGGACAACCTGGACCCGACCCATGGGACGGCAGTTGGGCTGAGCATACACACGGTGAGTGCACCGGCGATTTCATGAACACCAATCAATGGGTATATCCTTCTGGGAGTTTCAACACAGATGGTAGCACAACTTTCTATTACTACACTGATGGGGCGCTAACGCCCACGGACGATCTGGAAGCGGCTGGTATTCCGTACAGTTACGATGGCGGCTATGGGTTCGAGCTGTTTTACGAATCCAGGGGGTATACTGTAGATACCGCGTATAACCAGTATATTAAGGGGCAGGGCGGCGACCCAAACCTGGGCTTTACATACGCTCAGTACAAGGCAGAAA
>DATKWT010000063.1 GCA_035529395.1 Dehalococcoidales bacterium
GTACTCTGCTCCTCAGCAGACTCGCCGTCAGCGCTTGCCGGAGGCGGTACTAACGTCATCGAAGGACCTTCTCTGCCACCAGGTCGTCAATCTTTTCGTTAGACATACTAACCGACATTTCCCCTATCAACTTGCCATATCCATCCCGGAGCAGAACCCCCTACCCGCACCGGTCACTAGTGTAGTGTCTTACAAATGCCTTTACAGTCCCTGTCATTCTAGCAAGCCTATGAAAAACCCTTTCGACCAACCCCCTGACCCCCTTCCTATCCAGGAAGGGGGGAAAGATTATATCTGGGGGACACCCCCAGACCCCTGCCAGAAGGGGGCGCCCCTCAGAAGGGGCGGGCCCCCTCTGGACTCCCCTTTATCATCACCCTGTTAGACTCGAACCGGGATACGTGTTTGCCCCCTGGATTCCAGCCTGCGCTGGAATGACATCAACATCCATCATACGTAAAGATATATACGAGACACTACACTAGAAGCCAATAGTCCAGACCACCATCTCCCCGCTACCAATTTCCCGCCGTTTCCGGTATGCTACGCATAACAACCACCAGGAAAGGACCCTGCCTGCTTACCATGTGGATTACAGTCGCCATCATCTCCGCAGCAATTACCGGTCTGGTCTCGATACTCGATAGCCACCTTATCTCGAAGAGAATGCCCAGTTTCCTGGCATTCCTTGCCCCTATCGGGGTCGTCCACTTCGTGTTGGGACTGGTAGTTATGACCATCCTTCCGCTGCCTGCAGGCGTCGATACCATGACCCTGGTAGTGGCCGTGGGTTCCAGCATCATCCGTGTCGTGGGAGCGCTCCTCATGCTGCGGACAATGCGCTCCGAAGAAGTGTCCCGCATTATGCCGGTGACCAACACCTTCCCGATATTCGTCGCGATTCTCGCCGTACCCGTTCTCGGTGAAGACCTCGGTTGGCTGGAGTGGCTGGCAATTATCATCACGGTATCCGGTGCAATGCTCATCTCAGTACGCTGGGGAACAGACGGGCAGGGAATACGCCTGCGCAGGTCATTCGCCGTGCTTATGGTCTCCAGCATCCTCTTCGGGGTGGCCAATATCGGCAGCAAGTACGCCATGGAACAGCTCACCTTCTGGAACATGTACGGCATCAGTACCGTCTGCCTGGGGACGCTCTTCCTGCTGCTCTCGCTGCGGAAGGTGCCTTTGCGTGAACTGTGGCACATGGAGGGGAGGAACCGGGCACTCGGTCTCATTGGCCTCAACGAATGTGTGGCCGTAGTGGGCATTGTGCTGTCCTTCTGGGCAATCGAGCAGGGGCCGGTATCGATGGTATCGACAATCCTGAGCACCCGACCGGCGTTTGTCTTCGTGTACGCCGTGGCGGTGAGCCGCTTCTTCCCGGCAGTGCTTGACGAGCACCTCAGCCGGGGCATTATCGCCACCAAGATAGTATCAATAGGCCTGATTATCGGCGGGGTAATACTGCTGACGACGGGAGGGTGAGACATGTATGACGTCGCTATAAGAGAGTGCACGCGCGATGACATTGGCAGGGTTATGGAGCTGGACAGGACATGGGAGGCCGAAGACAGCACCTACGGCTACATCACGGAGAGTGCGGAAGGGCTCGCAGCACGACTCGGCCACTACTTCCTCGTAGCGGAAGTGCGCGGGCAGATTGCCGGGTTCGCCTACGGCTCAGCCCATACCAGTGAAGGAATGGCAGTGATCCCCGTGGGAGAGAAGTACTTTGAAGTTGATGCCATCTATGTGACAGCCGGACTCAGGAACGGGGGCATCGGCGGTATGCTGCTGGACAGACTAATCGAAGCGGCACGCAGCAACGGGGTCGAACGGTTCTCCGTGTACACGGCCACGAAAGACCTGGAGAGGATCCTGAGATTCTACCGGCACCACGCCTTCAAGCCTTGGTATGTCCGCATGTTTCGGTAGTCCGTATCTGGCAGCCCGGTCAGCCTACTCCTTCTTGAGGAACTGCTGGGCCTGCTCGCCGAACCCGGCACCGCTGCCCGAGGCCATGCAGATGTCCGTTTCCATACGTAGCCCGGTATCCAGCGGCGTCGTCATCCAGAGATTGGCCGCCCGCTTCGCTCCCTGAACGACACTTGGATTGAGCTTGGCAATCTCCTCGGCGAGTTTCTTCGCCTCCGGCATTACCTGGTCCAGCGGGTAGACGTGGTCGACCAGGCCGATACGCAGCGCCTCGGCGGCATCAATACGGCGGCCGGTGAGAATCAACTCCTTGGCATAGCCGGGGGGAACGATTCTGGGCAGACGTTGAGTACTACCCAGGTCAGGGAGAACGCCGAACTGGATTTCCGGCAGCGCGAAGATGGCGGTATCACTGGCAAGGCGCATATCGAGGCAGAGACTCAGCTCGAAAGCCGCCCCCAGGCAGTAGCCGTTTATGGCGCCAATCACCGGTATCGCCAGGTCTTCGTACATCGTGAATATCGACTTCAGGCTAAAGAGCGGGTCGAACCCGGGTCGCAAACCGGTGAACACTGAAGCCCCACCTCCGGAAGCCACCATCTTGAGGTCGATTCCGGCACTGAAGGCGCGGTCGCCGGCGCCGGTCAGGATGGCAACCCTCACCTCGGGGTTCTCCTTGAGACTCTGGGCAGCCTGCATCAGGCCGAGGAACGCATCCCGATTGAGCGCATTGCGTGCCTCCGGACGGTTGATTACCACCGTGGCAATCCCGCTATCGATTTCCACCTTTACAGCATCATTGTCGGTCATTTCACCACCTTATCGTTAGTCTTTCTTCCATCAACTATGATATATGCGTCCAGCGGTGTCCGTCAAATCCTGTCGGACTGACTTCAGTTGGTCAACCCGAGTCTATGCCAAAAACAGGAAAACCGTTATACTATGCTCCTGGTTTCCTTATATCTCATTCTTCCGGGATTCAAGGAACCAGTGGTGAGTCTTATTTACAATTGCCACAAGGGTCAGCATTATGGGCACTTCTACAAGTACTCCCACGACGGTTACCAGGGCCGCCGCCGAGGTAAGCCCGAAAAGAGAAATAGCAACGGCTACCGCGAGTTCAAAAAAGTTACTGGCACCTATCATGCCGGCAGGTGCTGCGATATCATGTCGGAGCTTCCATCCTTTTGCCCACCCGTAGGCGATAAAAAATATAAGGAAAGTCTGAATAGAGAGTGGTAAAGCAATCAAGATTATGTGCAGCGGATTATCTATTATTACCGTTCCCTGGAAGGAGAATATTATGACGAGTGTAAGCAGTAACCCGATAATGGTAATATTCCCAAACTTGGGGATAAAAGTGTTTTCGAAATAGGCCTTTCCCCTCTTCCTGGAAACATATACCCTCGTAAACCATCCACCGGTCAGCGGGATTACCACAAACAGGACAACTGACAGGAACAACGTCATCCAGGGAACCGAAATGTTGCTGACTCCCAGTAAAAAAGCCACTATTGGCGTAAACGCAATCAAGATAATAAGGTCGTTTGTGGCCACCTGAACCAGTGTATACGCCGGGTTACCCCTGGTAAGATGACTCCAGACGAATACCATGGCGGTACATGGCGCTGCCCCGAGTAACACAGCCCCGGCCAGGTATTGCTTCGCCAGTTCCTGTGGAATCAGGGATTTGAATATTACGAAAAAGAACAGGTAGGCAATGCCATACATGGTAAACGGCTTAATGAGCCAGTTTGTTGTCCACGTAACTATAAGTCCTCTGGGATTCTTGCCGACATCTACAATACTGGCAAAGTCCACCTTCAGCATCATCGGGTAAATCATTAGCCAGATTAGTATCGCCACCGGTATCGATACCGAAGCATACTCAAATCTGCTTAAAAAGGCGGGAATATCCGGTAAGAACTGCCCAATTAAAACTCCCGCAGCCATGCACAGGGCAACCCACAGAGTGAGATACTTACTCCAGATGCCGAGGCTTCTTTCCCGCTCCATTATCCGGGTCTCCTCTCTTTCTTCTCCGCCGGTCCGCCTCACTCCTATGCCCTGCTTGTCCTTTTGCGGGCGAACCAGCCGTCAAGGCCAAGCAACTGCTCTCTTCCTCCGGCCAGAAGCAGGAGCAGGGCAGCAATGATGATGAGGATATCGAGTGTCAGTGCCTGCCAGACAGGGAGCGTAACAGCCTGACCCAAACAGCTACCGCAGTACTGCTCTCCCTGAATGATGGCGCTCACGTTAGCGACTGTGAAGCTGATTCCCATCAAGATTGTGACAGCAGCGCTGGGTCTGAGCAGTATGCCCAGCACCAGGTAAACCCCTACTAACAGCTCAACCCAGGGCAGAGCGAGTGCATAGGCCTCAGCCAGCGGTCCGGGCAACAGATTATAGCCTTCGACGACCCCGACAAACTGTGAATGCAGGGGCAGCTTGGTGACGGCGGAGAATACGAGAACGCAGCCTACCATTAGCCTCAGGGCCAGCGAGAGATAGGGTCTGTGCAAAACCGACCGGACCCACTTCATGCTAGTCTCCAGCATCAGCACCCAACCTTTCTAGCTTCTCATCAACGGCACGATACAGGTCCTCCAAGGTGCCGGGATTCCTGGTATACTCTTCTCCGTTGATGAATACAGCCACGTACCGCACCCCTGCCGAGGTCGCGTCTTGTTTGGCTAGCTGAACCTTTTCGGTGAACTTCCCGCTATCGAGTGCTTCGATGAACCTTTCTGTGTCAAGCCCTACTTCACTTGCCGCAGCCTGCAGTGCCACCATGTCAGTGGGGACATTCAGAATGAGCCGGTCATGCATTTCCCAGAATTGGCCTTGCTCGCCGGCGGCCTCCAGTGCTTCGGCCAGCTTCTCTGAAAACCCAGGGTCGGCATAATGGTGGTAGACCATCCTTACCCTGCCGGGGTAGTCAGCCAGCACCTGTACCACCATGAGCTCCTTTTCAACGCATATATCGCACAGGAAGTCCGGGTATACGTCTATGGTAACGGGTGCATCATCGGTTCCACGGTACCACAGAGCGCCCACCGTACTGTCAGAGTCGGGTTTCAGTTCCACTGTGCCGCTGCTCCACAGTAGTCCACCGATAGCCAGTGTGGCCAGTGTTATCAATCCTACGCTGACGACATAGCTCTTAGTCCACATGTCCCTACTCTGCCCGGCAAAGTTCGACTGCCGCACTGCCGGTCTGGCAAAGCGGTCTCATGTGCCCTGCCTGAACCCGTCTACCGGGTCGCCGGCCGTATCCAGATGAGATTTGAGTCTGCCCTGTTGTGCGTGGGCAATTGTGTCATAGACGCGCTTCTTCAGGAACCTGAATGCATCTTTCTCATCGCCGTCGATGACAATCCTCTCGAGTTCCATCAGGTCTTTCTCGTCAAAAGAAACGGCGGTTTTTCTAATCTCAAGCATAGCACACCTCACGTCTTCCTCAGAACAGATAGGTGAACAGGAATACTCCTACCCCGATAAGCAGCACACCTCCTGCCTTCCTGGCGTAAGTGGAGAAGTTGCCTATTCCTTTTGACTCAAGCACTCTCTGGGCAAATCCCACGGATATGCCGGCCCCTAGCACCAGCACCCAGTGGCCCAGGGCATAGGCCAGGAGCAATCCTCCGCTGTAGGCAATCTGTTCCTGGGTAGCAGCGACGGTCAGTATTACCGCCAGTACCGGTGTGGCGCAGGGAGAAGCGACGACTCCAAAGAGAAGCCCCATCAAGAAAGCACCAAGCAGCGCCCTTCGCCTGGGCAAGAACCGCTGCAACACTCCGGTATTGAACTTGATGAACTTGAAGGCGCCCACAAGTTGCAGTCCGAGCAGGATAGCCAGTGGAGGCAGGGCATAGTTCCAGAAGTTGCCGACATCGCCAAATAACCTGCCCATGGCACCAGCTACCACTCCCAAAACCGTGAAGGTCACCGTCAGGCCAAGCGTGAATACCACCGAATACTGAACAGCCTTCTTCTGTGAGCCCTCAGCATAGCCTCCCACATAGCCAATGACAAGTGGTATCATAGCCAGAACACAGGGGCTGGCGCTGGAAATAATGCCTCCCAGAAAACAGGCAGGAAAGGCAAGCCAGGCCTGGTTCTGGATAATATCGCCGATATTGCCGAGTAAACCTTCCAACTAGTCTATTCCCATCTTTTGTAGCTGGGCAATTATGTCTGCCTGAGCATAAAAGCCTATGTGTCTGGTTATTTCCTTGCCACTACTGTCAAAGAATATCTGGGTGGGTATTGCCATGATTCCATGCTGGTAGGTGAGGTCTCTGTACGTGTCTACTTCAACAATGACAACGTTCAGTTTGCCTTCGTATTCTGCTGCAAGCTCCGCCAGAATCGGTTTCATAGCTTTGCACGGGACACAGGTTCCCCGCCCAAACTCGGCCAGGGTGGGCCTGCCGCTGGACAAAGCCTGCTCAAGAGGAATATCAGAAGGTGCAGCAGGGTCCGGACCGCAACCCGTCACTGCCAGCAGACATAGTAGCAGCACTAAAAGTGCCAGTGAGAGTTTCTGCGCAGTCTTCACATCTTGCCTCTCATTCTATTACCTGAACCGGTTCCGCCAGCAGACCATGGTTTACCACGCGACCAGGCTAATTCGTGGTGTCTCGTCTGCATCGTCTATTCCCCGGCCATCGCGGTGGTGATGAATGTGGTCACTTCTGTCTTGCTGGGTACACGCCCGGAACAGACCACCTTTTCGTCGATGACCAGTCCGGGAGTAGTCAGGATGGGATACTCCATTATCTCTTTGATATCTTTAACTTTTTCGACAGTAGCATTGATGCCCAGTTCACTGACCACCTCCCTGGCTGTTTTCTCCACCTGCTGGCATCTCGGGCAGCCGGGTCCCAGAACCTTGATAATCATCTGAAAAACCTCCTTTTGTTTTTAACAGTTAAATCATTAACTAATCAGGCCGAATATGTAACCGGATATCGTGGCAAAAACCACCACCAGGGTAATGTAGGTCAGCGTCTTCCTTGTACCCATGATGCTGCGGATGACCAGCATGTTGGGCAGAGACAGCGCCGGACCGGCCAGCAGCAAAGCCAGTGACGGGCCTTTACCCATTCCCAGGTCCGTGAAAGCCCTGATGATGGGCACCTCGGTAAGAGTGGCAAAATACATCAGCGAACCGAACAGTGACGCACCAAAGTTAGCCAGCAGGCTGTTACCGCCGACATAGGTAGCTACCACACTCTCAGGCATAAATGTGGTAATTATGCCGGCGACGAACACCCCGCCCAGGAGCCAGGGTACAATCAGGCGCACGAAATGAAGCGTTTCTCGCATCCACTGACCAAGTTCCGACCTGGAGAACCACCGCCAGAGGATGACGGCCAGGACGACCAGCAGTACGCCCGTGACTATCCAGTTTTGCGATGCGGCGAATACCAGGATACCCACCAGCGTTGCGAAGAAGATGCCCTGTTGCAGGAGGCTCTTGCCCTCGGAGTCTGGCAGGAGTGCGTCGAAAGCTGTCGCATCCTTGAGCGACTCCTCCCTGCGGTAAATAAAGGACATGATAAGGCCAATTCCGGCGGCAAAGGTAAGGGCTCCCACAATACGGGCAATACCGAGGTCATATCCCAGCAGTCTTGCCGTGTAGACTATGGCGAGGACGTTGATTGCGGGACCGGAATATAGGAAGGCAATTGCAGGGCCAATGCCCGCCCCCCTTTTATAGATACCGCCGAACAGGGGCAGTACCGTGCAGGAACAGACCGCCAGAATGGTGCCGGAGACGGAAGCAACACTGTAGGAGAGTACCTTCCTCGCCTTCGGCCCGAAGTACCTGAGTACCGCTCCCTGTGATATAAACACGGCAATGGCTCCGGCAATGAAAAAGGCCGGTACTAAACAGGTGAGCACGTGTGCTGACAGGTATTCCAGCAGCGCGTTCCATCCACCCTGCAGAATGTCAGTTAATATAGTCATGACCGATATATCCTGTAATGCGCATCAGCGCACATCATTCTATCAAAAAAAGAGCGTGCTATCCGGTATTCCTGCTAACGCAACCCGGCCCTACCCGCTCCGCTTCAGCGAGGCGTTTCCGGTCCAGTACCGCGATTTCATTACCCGCCAGAAGTCCCTCCAGTGAATTCACCAGAGTCACAGCAACGTGGTTGTCCGATTCCGTGTCCAGGGAATAGAGCACCCAGGGTCCGTCCCGCCGTGTCCTCAGGAAACCGGCATTGAAGAGAATGCCGAGGTTGCGCGACGCGCGGGACTGGGATATCTCCAAGGCCTGCATGACCTCGCAGACGCAGCACTCCCGCTCCAGGAGGACGTTGAGAATCCTCAGTCTCGTCTCGTCGGACAGTGCCCTTGTAGCCTTCAGCAGTTCCTGCATGACACTCCTGTGTTTCTAAATTGGATATGCGCATATCCGCATATATTCTACCACTATCTCTGCCACGACTGCAAGTCCTCTG
>DATKWT010000064.1 GCA_035529395.1 Dehalococcoidales bacterium
ACTATGCAGACCCCGAGGACAGGTCGCTGGTGGTTGGGGAGACCGAGTACGGCGTCGGTTTCTGCAGTGTCCTGGCACGGGGAAACACGGTGGCCACCCAGTTCCACCCGGAGAGAAGCGGCGAGGCCGGACTCCGGATATACGACAACTTTCTGAAGCTCGCCCGGATGGCGGGCTGAAGAGCAGGTAAGTGCGAGGGATTTAGTGAAATGCTGACCAGGAGGATTATCCCCTGCCTCGACGTCACGGACGGACGAGTTGTCAAAGGGACCAGCTTCGTGGAGCACCGCGACGCCGGCGACCCGGTTGAGCTTGCCCGCCATTACTACGAAGAAGGCGCTGACGAACTGGTCTTCCTGGATATCACGGCGACACCTGAGGAACGGAACACGATGGTCAACGTGGTGGAACGGGTTGCCGAGCAGGTCTTTATGCCCCTGACGGTGGGTGGAGGACTGCGCGGTATTGATGATATGCGGCGTATGCTCATGGCCGGTGCCGACAAGGTGGCCATAGAATCGGCGGCGGTGCTCAATCCCGGCCTGATAACCGAAGGTGCCCGTAAATTCGGCAGCCAGTGCATCGTGGTATCAATCGATGCCAAGAGAGTGGCCGGGAGCAGCCCACCTCGCTGGGAGGTATACGTCTACAGCGGGCAGAGACCCACCGGGAAGGACGCCGTGGACTGGGCACGGAAGGCGGTTCAGCTTGGTGCCGGAGAAATACTGCTCAATAGTATGGATGCCGATGGTACCCAGGCGGGCTACGACCTGGAGCTGCTCCGCACCGTCTCGGAACTGGTCACGGTGCCGGTTGTCGCCAGCGGCGGCGCCGGGACACCGGAAGACCTCTACCAGGCCCTGGTACTGGGCAGGGCTGATGCTGTCCTTGCCGCCAGCATCTTCCACTACGGCATGTACTCCATTCGGGACACCAAGGAGTATCTCGCTGAGCGGGGTATCCCGGTCCGGCTCCACAAAGGACTGAAGAATAGCGGGTGATGACCCGTAGGGTCAAACTTCGTGTCTGTCGGTAGACAAGCTCGATACACTTCAGGACTGGCAGTGCCGACAGAAACGCTGTATCATGTATGGAAAGAGCCAACATGAGGGAGAATAAGATGGAAAACAGAAATGCCGAGGGCAAGGAATACGTCCTCAAGATGGCTAAGGAGCATAACGTCAAGTTCATCTGGCTGTGGTTTACCGATATCCTTGGTGTGCTGAAGAGCTTCGCTATCGACATCAATGAGCTGGAAGTCGCCCTGGAAGAAGGGATGGGCTTCGATGGCTCCTCAATCGAGGGCTTTGCCCGAATCGACGAAAGCGACATGATTGCCCTGCCTGACCCGGATACATTCCGCCTGGTACCGTGGCGACCCCGTGAGCACAATGCTGTGGCGCGGATGTTCTGTGATATTCACCACCCCAGCGGAGACCCATTCGAGGGAGACCCCCGTTACATCCTGAAGCGGAACCTGAAACGTGCCGCCGATATGGGCTATACCTTTTACGTGGGACCGGAGCTGGAGTACTTCTACTTCAAAGACGACAAGGGTACGGAGCCCCTGGATAAGGGCGGCTACTTTGACCTCACCCCGATGGATGCCGCCACCGACCTCAGGCGCGAGACGGTACTGATTCTCGAGCAGATGGGTATCGATGTCGAGTACTCCCACCACGAAGTCGCTCACAGTCAGCACGAGATAGACATAAGGTATACGGATGCCCTGACTATGGCGGACAACGTGATGACCTACCGGCTGGTAGTTAAAGAGGTAGCCATGTTAAACGGTGTGTACGCCTCCTTCATGCCCAAGCCGGTCTTCGGCATCAATGGCAGCGGTATGCATGTTCACCAATCACTATTCAGGGGCGACAAGAACGCCTTTCATACCGAGGATAATGAGTATCACCTGACCGAAGAGGCCAGGAAGTATATTGCCGGCCTCCTGAAGCATGCTCCGGAGATTACGGCGGTCTGCAACCAGTGGGTCAACTCATACAAGCGCCTTGTGCCCGGCTACGAGGCACCGGTGTACCTCTCCTGGGCGCGGCGCAACCGGTCTGACCTCATCCGCGTCCCCGAGTACAAACCGCATCGGGAGCATGCCACCAGGGTTGAGTTCCGTTCCCCTGACCCTGCCTGCAACCCCTACCTTGCCTTCAGCGTGATGCTGGCTGCCGGCCTGGAGGGAATCGAAAAGAGCTACGAAGTGCCGGAGCCCGTGGAAGAGAACGTGTACGAAATGACCGAGGCTGAGCGGGAGAAGCGGGGTATCGGGACCCTGCCCTCCAGCCTCTGGGATGCAATCAAGCTCACCGAGCAGAGTGAGCTGGTGCGAAAAGCCCTCGGAGACCACGTCTTCAATGCCTTCATTACCAACAAGAAGATTGAGTGGGACCAGTACCGCACCCAGGTCACTGACTATGAGCTTATGCGATATCTACCGGTACTCTAGTAGGGTGCTGAAAAAGGGGAGTCCAGAGGGCGCCGCCTCTTCTTAGAGGCGCCCCCTTCTGGCAGGGGTCTGGGGGTGTCCCCCAGATATAATATTTCCCCCCTTCCGCAGAAGGCTCCTTCCTGGCTAGGAAGGGGGTCAGGGGGTTGGTCGAAAGGGTTTTTCAGCACCCTGCTAATGCTCCTGGTCGTGCCTGGCAACATGCCACCACCCCAGATTCTTCGGCTATGGCCTGCTGGCTTTGCCAGCAGGTACGCTCAGAATGACATGGCGGGTAGGTTGGTTGTACTCAATCTTAGTTGTTGTTTACTTTACAATTCGTGAACATGACAGATAGCACTATTTTGGACAGGTTGAAATTTCATGCTTCTTCTCCTACAATGTGTTCGTGAATTCCAAA
>DATKWT010000065.1 GCA_035529395.1 Dehalococcoidales bacterium
GGGTATCAGCAGGAGTATTCTTCTAATCAGGTAAGTGCGCATAGCTTCCTCAATCGTACCCTATAGTAGCGATATTCGATTGGCGGGGCCTGCCGATAATCCCGATTACGGCACATACTGTGCGATTAGGGCGCAACAAATTGCGCGGCGCAACAGATAGCGCTTACGTCGAGATATACCCGATTACCCCCAGAACTCCGGACACGGGAGGGGGTGGTAGCGCTTAATTAAGCTGGAAATGGTCATCCTCTTCATCCCCCTCACTCTGGTTTCCCCCGACAGGGCCCGCCGCAGGTATTCCTTTCCAATTCTATCCAGCCCCGGCCTTCTCGCGTTGCCGTATCACACCTCCGGAGCGCCATTCCGAAGGGCTATCATGATCAGTTCGGTAAGCCTGTCCGTGTAATCTTCCAGTGTGTACCGCTTTCTTAGGACCCACCGGGAATGAGCCCAGCCGTTGGCCTCGCGAACAAGCACCCCGGCGACGAACCGGCAGTCGACCCGACCAAACTCACCATCCTGGATACCCCGCTCCAGTAGTGTGCTGAAATAGTCCGAGTGAACCGAAGCGGCCTCAAGCAGTGGCTCCCGCTCCTTCCGGCTCAGTGTTGCCGGCAGGTGGTCCAGGAAGATATACAGGTCCTGGTTCTCATTGACGTGCTCCAGGTACACCTTGATTGCCTGCCGGATGGCCTCTAGCGGCGGAAGCTCGGTGACCAGATTAACCAACTCCCCAAAGCGGTCGCTATGTGTAACTAAGCTCAACTCAGCAACCAGGTTGAGGATGTCTCTCTTCGAACCAACGTAGTAATAGAGCGTGCCCGTGGTAACCCCGCAAGTCCGGGCGATATCGCGCATGCCGGCGCGGCTATAGCCCTTCTTAGCGAACACCTTGACCGCGGCGCGCGCTATTTCTCTCCGCCTCTGGCGGACAAGGGGTTTGTTGGTGCTGAAAGTGCGTATTCTACTAGCTGTAGTGGTCATGGCGAGCTTAACACCTGTTACATAACGGCTGTTAGATACTTACCCCAATTATACAAAGTCTACAACAGGATGTCAATAGCGAGTTGAGACCTGCGATGCGCCGCCTGCAGGAGGAACATGGCTGGATGGGGGCTGGTGTCTGGTCAGCCTGCGCGTGATGCCAGTTTCTGCAAGGCGTCGGCTAGCTTGGGCCAGTGATGACGTGGTAATACCCCATGACCAATCCCTTCGAGCACCAGAAGTTCCGCATTCGGGAAGGCATTCACCTGTGCCTGGGCTGCCTCCAGTGAGACCAGGGGGTCCTGTTCGGCATGAACGACCAGAACTGGCACCCTGACCTGTCCGAGCCTCTCCGTTCTGTCTCCGGAGGTGGCATTGGCCCTGTTATGCAAGTCACCGCGTGCTGGAGAAGCACCACGGGCAATTGATTCCCTCCGACGTTCCTCGTAGTCCACTTCATCAAAGCTGGAACCGGCCATTGCCGCGAAGAGCTTCTTATGGTGCCGGGCGAGACCCTCAGTATCCGTCGGAAACGGCTCTCTCAGGACGGAGATTATCGAAAGGTCGGGGAGGGTGAAGCCTCTTGCCCCACTCGCCGTGGCCATTGGTGCAAGGCTGAGGACACGTTCCGGGTGCTCAATTGCAATGAAGTGGGCAATAGTGCCGCCCATGGCAAAACCGGCCACATGAGCAGCAGGTATTCCCAGCGTATCGAGTAGACCAACAGCGTCAGCAGCAAGGTCAGACATCGTGTACGGCGGTCGGGTAAGATCGATGTTCTCGATATCGGTACGTGCGCTCAAGCCTGCGTCCCGGTTGTCGTAGCGGATGACACGAAATCCGCGTGCCGCAAGCTCCTCGCAGAATCCGCGTGGCCACAGTGTCATATCAGAAAACCACCCCGTAACCAGGAGGAAAACCGGGGCGTTTTCATCCCCGAAACTCTGGTAAGCCAGATTTAGTTCCCCCGTCGATGACAGTATAGTAGCAAATTTGTCTTCCATAATTCACCTCTCATCACGGCAGCACCTTCAGTATAGGACTCAGAGGTTGTCCAGGTCTACCGCTCTGTCAGTCCGGGTCGACTCATATATCCCGAGGTCAACCTTCAATGGATTCGACACTTGCGTTCCTTTGCATACGAGTCGCCTGGTCTCCTCTGGTTGTTTCAATGCGCATACCTTATAAAGACTGCTTGACTGACTACCGGCAGTTTTTGTGATGGGACTAGCAGGGTGCTGAAAAAGGGGTGAAAAGCCGGAAACCAGTCCCAATTTCGTATCTGAACGGCGCGTCATTTTTCGCAAAATGAGGTTTTGCAGCACCCTGCTAGTGTATAGTAGAAACCTGTCTACGTCAATTGATGGGGACAGTTCGTATCGAGGCAGAGCATCATGGGCGGAGTGATAAACCTCAATCCAATGCCCTCATGACATTTCTTGCCCTACCCTTCCAGATAGGTACAGTCATGTTGGATGCTCGTTTCTTGGTCGTCAATGTGCCTGATTAAGGACAGAGGCTGCGAGACGGATATCACACAATCCGCTATCTTGTTGGATACAAGGCATGGAGTGACCTGGTCGCATCCTGCGGAAGGCTGTATGGAGAGAGTAGCGAGTGTCCTGGTACGTTGACTCAGAACGATTCAAGCCCAGTCATTCCCACTGCAAGTGCACGGTCAGAGGGTTGCAGGATCGGTCAGTGCCCCTCTATCACCTCTTCGTCGCTGCACCATATCCAGGCGCCGTCTGGGGGGACTGAGGGGGTAGAGATTATCTCCACCCCCTCTAAAAACCTACCAGTTCCTGGTATCGTACTCGTTCTTCACCCATTCATTGGCCAGCGGGCCAGGCGGGTAGCTGCTATCGTACAAGTCGAGCCAGCCGCTGCCCGATACGTTGTTCTTTCGCATGATATTGCCTTCCCCGAATACCGCGATGCCGAATGCCCCTGCGTCTGCAACTTCGTTCATCTTCACACTGTTGTTGTCCGAGCCGGACCACAACGATAAGCCATTATGTAGCATATCCCAGATCTCGTTGTGCATGACCTGACTGTTGCTGGCGTCGTTAAGCATCAGACCCCAATCGCATGAGGATATCATGTTCTTCATCACCTTGTTACCGCTCGCACCGACACCGCCACCATTGACATCGATACCGCAGTAACATGAGGTGAGGTAGGATGGATTTAACGGACACCAAAGTCAGGTAGAATAGAGAGACGGAGGTGTCAGATTGAAAGGGATTCCACAAGGAAGGTACACGAAGGAGTTTCGAGAGGAAGC
>DATKWT010000066.1 GCA_035529395.1 Dehalococcoidales bacterium
TCTGGTGGCTGCCGCACTCGCCGGGAAAGTGCTTCTTGACATCAAGTTGCCCCCGGGTCTCCAGCGGTACGTCAAGGTGCTGTTCCGCAACGCCGGCGCAAACTCTGCTGGCAAGGCAGACGCTTTTATCTACTCCGGTCGCTAGGCCAGGGTAGTCGCAAAGGATTAACAGCGGGCCGGGCAACGTCCCGGCCTGCTTACAATCGAGGAGGACGAAATGCTTGCAGCAGACGCATTGGCAGCGGCATGGATCGTTTGGACTACGGCGCTTGCCGCAGACACCAGACTCAACCCGAATGATCAGGCCACCTTGACCGCGTATGAAACAAAGCTGGAGACTCTGGATACCTCAGAGAAAGAGGATCTGGAGGTATTGAGGATTCACCGTGAATGGATGCAGAACCGGGTGAGAAGGGCAGGTCCATAATGGCCAAACAACTCAAGAAACGGAAATTCATCTGTATCCGAGAGTGTATCTGGCACAATCCTGACTTCCCCACACCGAGGCGGCTGTTGCCAAATGGGGGCAAGACGATCTACGAGCTGTTCGAGGATGCCCCCAGGCACCTTTTCAAGCCGGTAGATCCGGATCCGGTTCCCGAACCTCAAGCTGGCGGTGTGGTTGCCGAACTGGGCGACAAGAGCCGGAAGGAACTGGAGAAGATCGCCACAGAATACGGTGTTCCGGAGCCGGGGAAGGCCCAGAACAAAGATGCTCTGGTAGAGGCAATCCTTATTGCTGCCGGTTATAAGGTCCAGCCAGAAGATCAGCAGCCACTTTCGGATAATCTGCCGGCAGACGATAATCCTAAACCGGATACAGAGGGAGAGGGGTCTACCGAGAAGAAGGCTGACGGCTGATCCTGCTAAATTAGGACTGCGCGATCGCGCGATCCTAAAAGGAGAAACGTATGGCCACTTCATGGGTCGAAATATGCAACCTGGCACTCATCTATCTGGGTGCCAAGACCATCACTCAGCTAGTTGAGAATACCAACAACGCGCAGTTGTGCAACGCGGTCTACCGCGGTGCGGCTGACGAGGTATTGTGCGAGCACGAGTTTGCTTGCGCTGAGAAACGACAGGATCTCAACAGACTCACAGCCGAGCCTGACAGCGTGCTTTGGCATTACCAGTACCAGTTACCCGTAGATTTCCTGAAGATCCGTGAGGTCGATCCCGACTCACCATACAGACGCGAAGCAGAGGTTGTCCTCTCCAACGAAGGTGTACTCACACTCGTCTACACTTACCAGGTAACTAACCCAAAGTCTCTGGACACCCACGTCGCCAGAGCTGTCGCCGCGAAGATCGGGCTGATTCTGGCGCCCAAGATCGTGCACAAGGATACATTCACGAATTACATGGAAGGGGTGTACGAGCGCGCGTTACTCAAGGCGAGGTGGGCCGAACTGCATAAAGAAAAGAAGCAGGAAGTGGATCTGCTCCACGACCAGACCCTTCCTGATCGGTGGGAACAGGTACACTAATGGGCGTACACCCGATCTATGCAGACTTCACGGCAGGGGAGATTACAGACCGTGCTGCCGGCAGGGTAGAGACTACTGTCTACCACCGCGCCTGCAGGATCATAGAAAACTTTATACCCAAGGTGCAGGGCGGAGTGGAGCGCAGGCGAGGCACGATTCTAGTCGCTGCGGTTGACGACCACGACAAGAAGAGCCGGCTGATATCCTGGGAAGAGCCGGACAATTTATACTACCTCGAACTGTGTGTCGGCAAGATCAAGATTTACAAGGAAAGTACGGCAGCTCTCGTGCATACGATCTCAACCGGTGTGCCCTGGGCAACCGCCGAGCTGGAAGATATCTGGGTAGCCTTCGATGGTGCCTACACCATGATTTTTACCTACGGCAACTGGAAAACTGCCAGGTTGGTACACGACTCGCCGTATGGCGACACCGACTGGACGCTCGACCAGCCTACCATGACAGTAACCGGATATAGCGGTGCCCCTATAACGATGGATTGGATTGAGAGCGCGAATGGCTGTTCTTTGGTCACTTCTGTTACGGGCGTGGGCGAAGTTTCTTATGGGGAAAAAGCCCATGATGGTAACGACGATACTTATTCTTCAGCACTCCCGATTGATTTTGGCGTCGGAGAGGGTATCTGGACATTCACATTTGTGGAAGCCAAAAGCATCGACGAGTTTAAGTTCAAAGTTAAGGGTTACGTGTTAGGCCTCATCGCTTATTCTAAGATAAAGTTTGAATATTATGATGGAACCTGGCATACGTTGGAGGAAGATGTTCAGCTTGCCGAAACAGCTGCTTGGTACACATATTCTGCCGGCTATGAGAATGTCACCAAAGTCAGAGTAACCGGCGGATGTTTTCTTGATCACGCATCTTCTACAAGGACAAGTGGGAGTTTGCTATACACGGCATCGGCGAAGGAGGATATTGAGGCCACGCTGTTCAATTCAGCCGGGCATTACGCTGCGGTCTGCCGGTTTATCCAGACACGTTTGGCGTTGGCTAATACGCGGGTCCAACCCAATCGGATCTTCTTCTCCCTTTCCATCGACCAGACCACAGGTGAACCGGCCTACACCGACTTCACGCTGAACACCGGCACTGAAGATAAAGCATCAAACGGATTCTCCGTGGCAGCCTACGCCAATCGGGGTGGACAGATCCGCTGGATGGTGGGCGAGGACGTGCTGATCGCCGGCACCTCTGGCGGTGAGATCACTATCTCAGGTGGAGATGGTGGGTTGAGCGCGACGGCTCTGTCTATCATTAAGAATCCCACGCACTACGGAGGCTCAAACAAGGCGATAGCCGCTGGTGATGCTGTTCTGTTCGTTCAGAAGGGCAACACTAAACTGCGCGAGATGGTGCTGGGGGATAACCTGAAGTACGCGGCCAACGATCTTATGACTCTGGCCGAGGAGGTCGCTAAGCCAGGGATCAACGCTCTGGAGATCTCCACCGTCCCGGACACCTTAATATTCGCCCAGCGCGTCGACGGCGAGTTGGCGGTTATGAATTACGAGCGCGCACTACAGGTACTGGCCTGGCATCGGTTCATTACCGATGGTCTATTTGAAAGTATCGCGGTCGGAACGGATTCCAACCAGGTCGACAAGTGGTGGGTGATCGTCAACCGCACGATCAACGGATACACCAAAAGATATATAGAGCGCTTCGCGCCGGCCTGGGAAGAGTTGAAGGACGCGATCTACGTGGACAGCGCAGTCACCTTCGACAACGGAGATCCGCTGGACATTGAGGATCTGGATGTTATTGATCCGGTCACGATAACGATCACAGGCCACGGCTTGAGCGGCGGCGAAAAGATATTGATCGAGGACGTGATAGGCACCACCGAGCTTAACGGCAATGTCTACACGGTGGAATACATAGGGGCGAACAGTTTCTCCTTGCGCGACGAGGGGGATGACAACGATATAGACGGTACTCAGTTCAAGTTGACTCTCGACGTAGATCCGACCCCTGGTGATTTCGAGCCGGCGGCCACGTTGACAGGCACACCCAGCGCAAAGACCGCCACCGTTATCTCAAAGATCGACAGCAAGACCTACTACTGCGCCGGTGATGGGTTCGATCCGGGAGATAGTATCTCCGATGGAACGAATACAGCAGCCTGCACGTCTCCCTATCCTAAAAGCGGTTTCTTCCTGTCTGCATATATATCTGCTGGCACCGTGACCAAGGTACAGAAGGATCTCACAGGGCTGACGCACCTGGCTTTGAAAGAGGTACAGATCCTGGGCGATGGCGCGGTGATCGCTCCGGAGACGGTTGACGTATCTGGCAATCTGACGATGGCCAACTACGCGAACCTGATCCACGTCGGCCTGAAGTTCATCAGCAAACTCATGCCGATGCCGCTGGAAGCCGGTGCGCGAGAAGGCACCGCGCAGGGGCGCACGAAGAGGATCGACCGGATAGTGATTCGTTTCAAGGACTCGCTGGGCTGCAAGGTCGGTCAGAACGAGGATGAGCTAGAGCTCTTGAGGTTCAGGGAGACGGACGCCCTGATGGGTGTGCCTACACAGCCGTTAAGCGGAGATATCGAGACTTCATTCCCTGGTGGGTACGACACGACCGGGGATATTCTGATCGTTCAGGACGAGCCTCTTCCGCTGTCTATAGTAGCGTTGATGCCGAGGCTGCAGACCAATGAATAGGAGCAAGTCATGACACTAACAGCATTTCTTGTCTCTCTTGGTATAGTAGCCGCTGCCAAGGGCATTGCGTCTCTATTCCAATTTGGGGCGGCTAAGAGAGCAAAGGAAGATATAGAAGATGCCATAGAGGATGTCTACCAGATCCAGAAAACCCGGATGCAGCACGGGTACGAGGCAACCCTGAACCGGCTGATCGAGCAGGAAGCTACGATTCTGGGAGGGCAGAGACAGATACTCGGGGCAGCCGGTCACGCCGGAGGAGCCGGGACTCTGGGAGCGACCGTGGCAGCTACTACCAGTGCGAAGGCCGAGCAGGATCGCAGCCTGTTGGATCAGCAGTACGAGGATGCCCAGGCCGATCTCAAGGCGCAGACAGACCTGGCCAAAGAAAAGCTGCA
>DATKWT010000067.1 GCA_035529395.1 Dehalococcoidales bacterium
GGCACGACCGACACCCATTACGCGAGGGTAGAGCCAGGTGCCACCCCATCCGGGGAAAAGCCCTATCCGGACGAAGGCGTTCATGAACCGGGTCTTTTCACAGCCTGTCCTGAGGTCGCAGGCCATCGCCAGATCGCATCCGGCACCGACAGCAGCTCCGTTGACCATGGCGATTGTCGGTTTCTTGAGTTTCTGAAGCTTCGGTTGTACCCTCCCCGCGGAACGGATGAGGCCCTGCCTCAGCGCCTCGGCATTCCGGGTGCTGCCTTCATTCTGCTGGCTGCCACCGGCCATGCCACCAACATCCGCTCCGGAGCAGAAGCCTCGTCCGGCACCGGTAATCACCAGCACCGTCACCTCATCGTCATCGTCGACTTCATCAAGAGCTGCCGACAGCTCCCCGGTCATCTGCGGACTCAACGCGTTGAGTCTTTCCGGTCGGTTCAGAGTCAGTACGGCGATATTACCCCTTTTCTCAAGAATGATGGTCTCATAGTCCATGACTCTTCCCTCCTTCTGGTAAAGGCACTGGTCGGGGTGAGAGGACTCGAACCTCCGACCTCGGCGTCCCAAACGCCGCGCTCTAACCTGGCTGAGCTACACCCCGTTGTCTGAACCAGGAACCGCGGGCTGCCTTTTCACCGCAGCTAGCGGTCGGCTAATGTAGTGTCTAACAAATGCCTTTACAGTCCCTGTCATTATAGCAAGCCTATGAAAAACCTTTTCGACCAATCCCCGTGTGGCCCATCTGGGCCGCCTTCCCCTTCCTGTCCAGGAAGGAGCCTTCTGCGGAAGGGGGGAAAGATTATATCTGGGGGACACCCCCAGACCCCTGCCATAAGGGGGCGTCCCTCAGAAGGGGCGAAACCTCTCTGGACTCCCCTTTTTCATCACCCTGCTAGACTCGATACGGGATACGTGTTTGTCCCCTGGATTCCAGCCTGCGCTGGAATGACATCAACATCCATCATACGTAAAGATATATACGAGACACTACACTAGTCCCGGCAGTTAATACAGCGGTCGAAGAAGTCCGGCTCCAGGCTTGCTTTCCGGGCCATGTATTCAAGCTGCTTCTCGGGAGCAAAGTAGTCGCCGCAGACACTGCACTTCGCCAGCTTGAATTCTATCACATTGCCGGGCATGGTTATAGTCCGGGTATCGCCGGAATCCTCCATTTTAATTGCCCCGGTGGGACAGATATAGGCACAGGAGCCACATCCAATGCAGGCATTGGAATCATCATAGAAAGGAATCGCCATCTCACGTTCAACACCCCGGTTGACCAGACTGATGGCCGATACCCCGACTACTTCCTCGCAGGCCCGGACACAGAGAGCACAGAGGATACAGCTACCATGGTCTTCCTGCGGATAGGAAGTTTTCTCGACACCAAGCTGCCGGGCCATGTCCTGAATGACCTCCGACTCCGGACAGCGAGCGAGTAAAAGGTCGATTATCGTCTGCCGGTTACGCCGGACTCTTTCGGTACTCGTTTTCACTTCCAGGCCTTCTTCTACCGGATACAGGCAGGAAGTAACCAGTCTCTCTCTTCCGCTACTGGTCTTTACCTCGACGAGGCAGAGTCGGCAGGCTCCATAGGGACTGACGGACTCGTGAGCACAGAGGGCGGGAATATGGATATTATGCGCAGTGGCAACATCAAGCACCATCGTTCCTTCTTCAGCTTCAATGACCTTGCCGTCAATCGTCAATGTCACCATATCCTGATTGTCCTCACTTTACTATTACGGAGTCCAGGCGGCAGACGTCATAGCAGGCGCCGCACTTGATGCATTTCTCCTGGTCGAGGAGCACCGGCTTCTTCTTTTCAACCAGCGTTATCGCTCCCTGGGGGCAGGTCTTGATGCAAAGACCGCACCCGGGGCATTTGTCGGAAATAGAGTAGGTTATCAGTGCTTTGCATACACCCGCAGGACAGCGCTTATCCCTGATATGGGCCTGATACTCGTCCCGGAAGTAGCGTATCGACGTTAGTACCGGGTTGGGAGCAGTTTGGCCCAGTCCGCAGAGGGCGCTATCCGTGAGCGTCTCCGATAGATGTTCCAGTCGCTCGATGTCCTCCTCTTCTCCCCTGCCCTCGGTAATGCCGGTCAGTATCTCACGCATCCTCTTGAGGCCTTCGCGGCAGGGTACGCACTTACCGCAGGACTCGCCTTCAAGGAAGGAGATGAAGTACCTGGCGATATCTACCATGCAGTTGGTCTCGTCCATGACAATCATCCCGCCGGAGCCCATCATCGAGCCGACCTTGTCCAGTTCGTCGAAATCGACGGGAATACCGAGCATACTTTCCGGGATGCAGCCGCCGGAAGGGCCACCGGTCTGAATGGCCTTGAGCTTCTTCCCTTTGGGAACACCGCCGCCAATGTCCATGACAATCTCGCGCAGTGTCATGCCCATGGGCACTTCCACCAGGCCGGTATTGTTGACCTTACCCACCAGTGAGAATATCTTGGTACCTTTACTGTTTTCGGTGCCAATCTGCCGGTACCAGTCAGCGCCCTTATTAATAATCAGGGGCACGTTTGCCCATGTTTCGACGTTATTGAGATTGGTCGGCTTTTCCCAGAGTCCCTTCTCCGAGGTATGAATATATTTTGCCCGAGGCTCACCGACTTTACCTTCAAGCGAGGCCATCAGGGCCGTTGATTCACCGCAGACAAAGGCACCGCCGCCACGGTTGATGCTGATGCGACAACTGAAGCCGGAGCCGAAGATGTTATCGCCCAGAAGCCCGCATTCCTCCGCCTGCCGGATGGCGGTCCCGGCATGCAGCACGGCCAGCGGGTACTCATTGCGTACGTAGATGAATCCCTCGTTCGACCCGATGGCATAGGCACCGATTAGCATACCTTCAATGGCGGAATGGGGATTACCTTCCATGAGACTCCGGTCCATGAATGCACCGGGGTCGCCCTCATCACAGTTGCAGATGACGTACTTCGGCTCCCCCTCAGCGTCACGGGTGGTCTGCCATTTCCTTGCGGTAGCGAAGCCGCCACCACCGCGCCCGCGCAGGTTTGCTTTCCTGACTTCCTCGAGCACCTCGACCGGAGACATCTTAAAGATGGCTTTGACCAAGGCAGAGTAACCGCCCAACGCGATGTAATCATTGACGTTGTTGGGGTCAATCCTGGAGTTGTCCGCCAGCAGAAGTCGCAGCTGTTTCTTGTAGAACGGGACTTCGCTCTCGTGAACCGCTTGCTGCCCGGTGTTCGGGTCGACATATAGCAGCCGGTCAATAATCTTGCCGCTGACAATGGTCTCCGAGACTATCTCGGCCACGTCCTTCGGCCTGACGCGCTGATAGAGGATATTTTCCGGTTCGATAACAACCAGCGGCCCTCTCTCACAGAAGCCCGGGCACCCTGTGACCCTGATATCTACCCCGGAGTTCAACCCCCGCGACTCCACTTCACTCCTGAAGGCAGCGATGAGGTCCTCGGCCCCCAGGGCAAGGCAGCCCGTACCGCCGCAGATGGTCAGGCACCGCCGGCTGGTGTCCCGGTTCCGCACTATCGACTCTCTCAGTGCCTCCAACTCCTGTGGGGAACTTAGCCTGTTCAATATTATGTTCCTCTCTCGCAGTTTCACGGTAGCCTATTTGTACATCGACA
>DATKWT010000068.1 GCA_035529395.1 Dehalococcoidales bacterium
ATTGTCAACCTTCTCTTATGGCTAACCAAACCCTTCGACGTAGTGGCAGACCCTATGGCGGGCGTCTCGCATACGGTGATACGGCTTTGCCGGTCTGGCGATGGCAGCCTGCGTTGTCAAGTCAATTGTGAGACGGATGACTGGATACTAGCCGCTATACTTCACTAGCGGCAACTCTATATCACATTTGACCTGGCGCGTGACACCGCCTGAACAGGCACCGTAACAGCCACTATTCTATGAAGAAGGCACCCGGAATGGGTGCCTTTTCTATTGTCCGGGGAAGGTTTAGCTAATATTTAGGAATTGCCACCCTATATTTAGCCCCTGTTTCGTGTTCCGGATTTACTCTGAAGCTGTTGAGGGAAACTGGAAAAAGACAGCGCGAGAAGCAAATAACCCCTGCGGTTTTCACCAGCTTTCAACACCACATGGGACTGGTTAGTGCTGGCAGGAGGCATAAGAGGGATGGCAATCGACGAGAACACCCGGGACGATGGCTTCAGGAACCATGAAGATGCGGATAAGGAATATTTTGCGGAGCACAATAAACGCATGAAGCTCTTCCGGGAGTCTCACGATGACTGGACTACGACCAGGATGACCCTCTTCAACATGATGGTCCCCTATGATGCCGAGCGCAATCCGGCAGAAACCGAAAGGTCTCTTAATTCTATAGACGAAAACTACTGGTTGACTCTGGTACCACTGCAAGGGGTAACGGAGCGACGTATTGTATTCAACTAGTAGGGCAATATCAACACGGATACAGAGGAAAGGAGACTCGTAGCGATGAGAAAGTGCCCACTAATCCTGGTAGCAGATGATGAGGAACCATTACTTCGGCTGCTCAAGAAAAGCCTTGGCCTGGAAGGATATGATGTAGTCACCGCCAGCAACGGTGTGAAGGCATTGCAGGCGTTTGAGGGTAGCGACCCGGACCTGGCTATTCTGGATATCGGGATGCCGGGGCTTGATGGTTTTAGCGTTCTCAAGGTTATCCGGGAGCAGTCCAGCATACCGGTCATTATGCTCACGGCAATGGATGAACCCGCCTGTGTGGAGCGTGCCCTGGCCGGAGGCGCCGACGATTTTATGATCAAACCATTTGATCGGGTTGAACTCATGGCCCGGGTGCACGCCAAGCTAAGGCGTAATGGGTCAGATGATATCGGTCAATCAAGAGCAGGTAAGACTAAGGCTTTAGGTCGATGACATAGACGATACGACTGCTGCCGATAGCATTATCGGCAGCATTGACGGATGATACTGCCCGGAGGGATTCTGTTCCAGAAATGGTTCCGACCGGGCAGCACTATTTTCCCCGGTCTCCGGCAATATAATCCTGCGATAAATAGGACACTACACTATTATTGATATTGTTCATCCTGAACCCTGTTCCTTGCCTGATGCTTGAATTGTGGGGTAAGTGAGAATAGAATACGGAGACAAGAGTCCGATGCTATCAATAAACGGTTGCGGAGGTGTAACCAATGGATTTCTCCCTGGAATACACGGAGGAGCAGGAAGACTTCGCCGGAGAGGTACGTGAATGGATAAAGGAGAACGTTCCTGCTGGTCTGGTGAACCTGAGAGACCCGATAAAGAAGACCTATGAACAGTGGCAACTGCGGCGCGAACTCGGGCGGCGACTTGGCAAGAAAGGATGGCTCTATGCCGGGTTGTCCAGGCAGTACGGTGGTGGTGGCCTGGATGCCGAACACCGGTTTGTTCTCAGCCGGGAGTTCGAGGCAGCGGAGATTGGCTATCCTCCGTTTTACGATTCGGCCCGACTGGCGGTTGGACCGATTCTGTCGCTCGGCACTGACGAGCAGAAAGAGCGCTTCTTACCACCCATTTTCCAGGGTGAGGTAACTACCTGGCAGCTCTTCACTGAACCGGAAGCCGGCACGGATGAGGCTAACCAGCAGACCGATGCCCTGCGCCACGAGAAAGAGGGAGAGTACTTTATTATCAATGGGAGCAAGATATTTGTTGGTGGGCTGTACGCTCCGCCGGACCAATTGTTACTGCTGACCCGTAGCGACCGCGAAGCACCGCGACACGATAACCTGGCGATGTTTCTTGCCCCGGGCAACCTCGAGGGTATTTCCATCACGCCGCTGCCCCTCTTTGTTTCCGGCACGTTGTCACAGGTTATTGGGTCTACCGTTGACCAGGCACCGGCGGTCAAGCACCAGGTCTTCTTTGATGATGTCAAGGTCCACGAGCGGTATTTGATTGGCGGGGAAAGGGACGGGTGGAGAGTAACCACGGCTACCCTGGACGTCGAGCATGGCGGTGGCCAGGTTGGTGTGCCGCCGGAGAACTACGTCGTGACACGCTTCCTTGATCAGTGCCGGGACAATCCGAAGATTGTGAAACGTCTGGAGGAAAACCCGCAACTGCTGGAAAGTGTTATAAACGTTTATATTGGAAGTGAGATTCAGAGGCTATGGGGTCTGCGTAACTCATGGCTGTCCGGCAGTGGGATACGTGCCCCCTATGCCGGCCCGCAACTGGGGCTGTACACCAAGATGTTCGGTGGGCAGATGATTGCCGATATCGCCAAAGTCCTCGGTCCCTGCACTTTCACGGAAGGCACTGAATGGGGAGTCGAGGATGACCTGTTTGAGGTCACGCAGCGCGCCGGTCTGTGTTTCGCTCCGGCAGGCACACCCGAAGCGCAGAAGATAATCATTTCCCGTGCCCTTGCCATCGGACGTCAGCCCGGTGGGCGGTCATGAGCCGGAAGCACTACTTTTTGCACAGGAGTTTGAGATGAGATTGGACCTGGGTCTTTCCGAAAGCGAAGAGATGCTAAAGAAAACAGCCCTGGACTTCATGCGACGGGATGCCCCCAAGGACGTCGTACAGGCCCTCCAGGAGACCGATACAGGCTGTACCGATGAGGTCTGGGAAACGATGGTCGGCATGGGGTGGCCGGGTATTATCATCCCTGAGGAATACGGTGGTGCGGGGAACCCGCTGACCGGTGCCGCAGTACTCTTTGAAGCGCTGGGCACAGGCCCGCTGCCCGGACCGCTCTTCTCTTCGAGTATACTGGGTAGCCTGACGATTCTCGAGACCGGCACCGAGGAGCAGAAACAGCGTGTGTTACCTGCGATTGCCCGGGGTGAAGAGATAGTGACGCTGGCTCTGACTGAGCCGGAGTACGGCTGGAACCCGAAAACCGTGCAGACTACCGCCACAAGCCGGAATGGCGACTACGTGCTTGATGGCGTGAAGCTATATACACTTGATGCTCAGGCAGCAAGCCACATCATCGTGGTTGCCCGTACTGAGAATGGCATCGGGCTGTTTCTGGTCAACAGTGTATCAGACGGGGTCTCGATAAGGCGCTTGCCCGGGTATCTCGCTGGCCGGTCATTCGAGGTGAAGCTGGACTCGGTAAAAGTGCCGGTATCGGACCGACTGGGCGATGGTAATGATGCCTGGCCGGCGCTGGAACGCGCCATTACCAGGTCAAT
>DATKWT010000069.1 GCA_035529395.1 Dehalococcoidales bacterium
GTATACACCCATGACCTCATCTCCCAGTGCACTCTTCCCTCTGACTTTGAAGACCAACTCTCCGACCACAAGCTCGCCATGGAAAGTTCCGGTCTGTTCCGAATCGACGTTCGCCTTGTAGGTCATGGTGAACCAGCCATCCGCGTCCCCGAACATCATGCCGGCTACCGTACGTTCGGACACTATCCACCGACCGCTTTGCCCAGCCGGCTTCACAATGCCATCATCTATAAACGTGATGAAGCCGGTAGCCCCGAAATCCTCGAACGCTTTGCCTTTTGCCGCCAGGGCCGTCCCCGGCATGACGACACTGAGGATTAGGGAGGCCGCCAGGATGATGCACAAGAGTTTTCTTTTCATTGTCCTACCTTTCTTTTAGCAGTAGAATGCTGCGGGCATCCTTGAATGCAATAGCATACCATATCAATGCAAGTACCACAAGCCCTCTGGTCGGGGATGGCTGCATCAGCCTCCGCCCGAATGTACTCGCACCTGCGGCCAGGGGTACCTCTCCCAACTCTCTGCTTCCTTATACCTGCTTTCATTCTAGGATACAAAAGGTCATGACGCAATACGCTATTAGTACTGGTACCCGTATAGCCCAATAGTACTATTACCCTGAAGCCATTTGACCCGTTACGCAAAAACGTTCAGAATGTAACGGTATGGAAATCACGCTGATAGTCATATTTACCCTTCTCGGTGCCGCTGTTGGCAGCTTCCTGAATGTTTGCATCGACCGCCTCCCTGCCGGGAAGTCCCTGGTCTCCCCCCCATCCTTCTGCGATGCCTGTCAGCGTCCTCTACTCCTCAAAGACCTTATCCCCCTGTTCAGCTTCCTCCGGCTGCGCCGCCGCTGTCGCTATTGCGGGGCACCCCTGCCCTGGCGTGTGTTCCTGGTGGAAGCCAGCACTGCAGTCCTGTTCGGAATCCTGTACTGGCACTACGGCCTGACACTGCAATTCGGTATTACCATCTTCTACTTCTGCGTCTTCATAGTCATCCTGGTCATCGACTTCAAGCACCAGCTCATTCTCAACAAGATTGTCTATCCGGTTGCAGTAGTAGCCCTGCTGCTCGATGTCCTCGCACCACAACCGGAAATGTTGACCCTGGCACCGAATGCCTTCCTGGGTATGCCGGATATTGCCGCTCGTACCGTCTCCGGCATCGCCGGTGGTGCCGCAGGCTTCATCATGCTGCTGTTACCCGCTCTCATCTTCGGTGGAGGAATGGGGATGGGTGACGTCAAGATGGCCGCTCTCATCGGCCTGGCGGTCGGTTTCCCCAGGGTATTCGTTGCCGTCTTCGGTGCGATAGTCCTCGGTGGCTTTCTCGCCGTTTTTCTTGTCCTGACCAGGTTAAGGAAGCGAAAAGATGCGATTCCCTTCGGCCCATACCTTTCCCTGGCAACGATGGCAACCCTGGTCTTCGGCAATCAGCTTCTCGACTGGTACCTGGGATTCTTTTCCTGACAGCTACACCGCCTTGTGGATTCAGTAATGAAGATAGTGGTCGCCCCCCAGAGTTTCAAGGGTAGTCTCTCCGCCCGGGAAGTGGCTGACGCCATCGCCCGTGGCATAAGACGTGTACTGGCTGATGCCGAGGTAGTAGTGCTGCCCATGGCCGACGGCGGAGAAGGTACGGTCGATGCCCTGGTCTTTGCCACCGGCGGCAGGACAATGCAAACTGAAGTGTCCGGGCCTCTGGGTGACAGGGTCATCGCCGCCTGGGGAATCCTCGGTGACGGGGCGACTGCCGTGGTGGAGATGGCGGCTGCTTCCGGCCTGGTGCTGGTACCAGCGGACAGGCTGGACCCACTGACGGCCACGACATACGGTACCGGAGAGCTGGTCCGGGCAGCCCTTGATAGTGGATGTCACCGGATCATCATCGGCATCGGCGGTAGCGCCACCAATGACGGTGGTGCCGGCATGGCTCAGGCCCTGGGCGCAAAGCTGACCGACCGGGAAGGCAGGGAGCTTCCCCCGGGTGGTGCCGCCCTGGCCAGCCTGAGACAGATAGATATCTCCGGACTGGACAGCCGCCTCGCCGAGAGTCAGGTTACGGTCGCCTGCGATGTCACCAACCCGCTCTGCGGTAAAGAGGGCGCATCGTGGGTCTACGGGCCACAGAAAGGGGCCACCGAAGCGATGTGCCGCCAGCTCGATGAGGCCCTGGCTAACTATGCCTCCGTAATCAAGAAAGACCTGGGTATCGACATCAGGGACATGCCCGGGGCAGGGGCAGCCGGAGGGCTGGGTGCGGGTCTGGTAGCATTCGCTGGTGCCAGGCTGGTGCCCGGTATCGAGATTGTCAGTGATGCTGTGGGGCTTGTCGAGCATCTGAAAGGAGCTTCACTGGTCCTCACCGGCGAAGGCAGGCTTGACACCCAAACCACGTTCGGCAAGACGGTCGCCGGAGTTGCCAAAAATGCAAAGGTGCTGGGCGTACCCGTGGTGGTCATTGCCGGGGAGCTTCACGGCGACCTGAAGGAACTGTACCGGTACGGTATCGACGCCGCCCTGAGCATCGCCCCCGGGCCCATCACACGGGAAGAATCGGAGGCAGATGCGGCCCGCCTCATCGCCGATGCGTCCGAGCGGGCACTGCGGCTGGTCCTGATTAATCCCCATTGATGTCCGCCGCACGACAATTGACATATCTCTATCGCACACTTACAATCAGCATTAGCACACTCGTGGAAAAGAGGAACTGGTACCGGAAACACGGTGCCAGGAGAAGAACATGACTACACCAAGGGTCTTTATTACGCGCAGGATTGAACAGGAAGCACTGAACAGGATAGCGGAGGCCGCGGAAATGGAGGTCTGGCAGGAGGAATTGCCGCCTCCTTACGATACCATCCGAGAGAAAGCCCGGGACGCCGATGGTCTGCTGACACTGCTCAGTGACCGGATTGACGCCACCGTCATGGAAGGCGCTCCCCGGCTTAAGGTAATCAGTAACTACGCCGTGGGATTCGACAACATCGACGTCGAAGAGGCTACCAGACACGGTATCGTAGTCGGTAACACCCCCGGAGTTCTCACCGAGACAACCGCCGACTTTGCCTTTGTGCTCCTCATGTCCGCTGCCAGGCGTGTGGTGGAGGCGGCCAACCACACCACGCAGGGAAAATGGCTGACATGGGGCCCGATGACACTACTCGGCCAGGACATTCACCATGCCACACTGGGCCTGGTCGGGCTGGGCCGTATCGGGAGTGAGGTCGCGCGGCGTGCCAGGGGCTTCAGCATGGAGGTCATCTACTACGATGTAACAAGGCACAGTAAGGCGGAGGAGACAGAGCTCGGTGTGGAGTATGTCCCGGACCTGAATACCCTGCTGGCTCGTTCCGACTTCATCAGCATGCACGTCCCCCTGACGGATGGAACACGCCATCTTATCGGTGCCGAGCAGTTCTCCACAATGAAACCTTCAGCCGTGTTTATCAATACATCGCGTGGCGCGGTTGTCGACCAGAAGGCGCTCTATGAGGCGCTCAAAAACCGACAAATCTTTACCGCAGCGCTTGATGTTACCGAGGTCGAGCCGATACCGCCCGATGACCCGTTACTCACTCTGGACAATGTCATCATTGCCCCACACATCGCCAGCGCCAGCTTCGCCACTCGCCGGAATATGGCCTTCATGGCCGCAGAGAACCTTCTTGCCGGGCTACGAGGAGAGATACCCCCGAATTGTGTCAATCCGGAGGCACTCAGGGCATAGAACCATTCTCTACCGGAGACCGTTGCTCTCGAATCCGGCGTCGCCAGCGTCTATATTGACAAAGCGTCATCATAGGGCTAGACTCCAATTCAGCCTGTGAAAT
>DATKWT010000070.1 GCA_035529395.1 Dehalococcoidales bacterium
GACGACGACGAGTAGTCCGGTGGTGAAGGCTAGACGCAACGCAACAAGCCCGCAGCCAACCACCTAGCTCACGCCGGCTGACACGCCATCCGGATAGGTCGCCCAGCACAGAGAGGTCTTCTCTTGGTACGGACGACATGAATGAACAGGAAGGCAGGCAATACTATCTATCTCGGAAGTCGGGAATCCTGTCACTATTTGACACTCATGCGAACGCGTGGAGGCCATTCCTTGCCAATCACTACGGTGACGAGTTCACCAATACGGTCCTGAGAGAAGCCCGCGAGCAACATGAAGCTCTGATTCCCGAAATTGCGTATATTGGCGGTGACGGGAATCCTATGACCCGCCACCTTGTCCGGTCAACCACGAGCCTGGCTCTCTACAAAGCTATGAAGGTACGGGGTAAGACGGCAAGAGAAACTGGCAAGATTGTCTATGATGCGGTTGTCGCGAGTGTGAGCCAGTTACCTCCTTCCACCTTCAAGGAGTTGAGCGCGGAGTACATAGCCCAGGAAAAAGAGCAGGCGCGGAAGTCTCAAGACCACTGCTATGCTGGAGACTGGGTGTGGGAGTTTGTTGAAGGGGATGGTGTAGAGTTCGACTATGGCCGCGATTTCCTGGAGTGCGGCACTCAGAAGCTCTATCACGCCCACGGGGCAGACTCGTTTCTGCCTTTCTACTGCTACCTTGACTTTATTACCCACAGAACAATCGGTTGGGGATTTGCCAGGTCAATGACCTTGGCCGAAGGCCACGGGAAATGTGACTTTCGATGGAAAAAGGGTGGCGAAACGAGAAAAGGGTGGTCCCCACCTTCCATCGGGGAAGAGTACAACTAGAAGAGCGGCAGCCTTTCCCGCATCTGTGCAGGAATGCCTACTGCTGCGCCATCTGCCAGGACTTGCCTTCGGTCGTAATTGACGGGGCAATCACCATCTCTGCCTGCTGCATCTCCCTGATGGTTGATGCACCGCAGAACCCCATCGCCGTGCGGATTGCCCCCACCAGGTTCTGACTGCCGTCAGTTACAGAAGTGGGACCGAAGAGTATCTGCTCCAGGGGGGCCGTGGTGCCGACCTTGATACGGGTCCCGCGCGGCAGTGCCGGGTGCGGATGCGACATGCCCCAGTGGTAACCATGCCCCGGTGCCTCCCTGGCCTGAGCGAAAACGGAGCCTACCATTACGGCGTCGGCCCCGGCAGCCAGGGCTTTACATACATCGCCGCCCTTGCGGAAACCGCCATCGGTGACTATGGGCACGTAGCGCCCCGACTCCTTGAAGTACTGCTCCCTGGCGGCTGCGCAGTCAATCGTCGCCGTTATCTGGGGAACTCCCATGCCGAGCACCTCTCGACTGGTACAGGCTGCACCCGGCCCGACGCCAATGAGAACGCCGTGGACGCCTGTCCTCATCAGGTCAAGGCAGGCGCCATAGCTAACGCAGTTACCGACAACTACCGGTATCGGTAGCGTTTCGATGAGTTCGGGGAAGATAAGACCCCGCAGGCTCTTGGAGATGTGGCGAGCGGTGGTCACGGTAGACTGGACCACCAGAATATCACCCCCGGCTTCGACAACCAGAGGGGCAAATTTTTTCGTATTCGTCGGCACTACGGAGGCAGCACATACCCCGCCACCCTTCTTGATTGCCCGTACCCGGTCCCCAACCAGGTTCTCCTTTATCGGTGCGGAGTATATCTTCTGAAGGAGAGCGGTAACCTTGTCGTTGGGCGCTCCGGCAATCTCCGCCAGCACCTCGGCAGGGTTCTCATAGCGGGTTTGTACCCCTTCCAGGTGCAGGACTGCCAGCCCACCCATTTTGCTCATCAGGATGGCGAAATCAACGTCGACGACAGCATCCATCGCTGACGCCAGTATCGGGATACTGAAGGTGTGGTCTTCAATCTTGAAGTCGGGGTTTATCTGGTCGGGGTTGATGGTTACGTCGCCGGGGACCAGGGCAACTTCGTCGAAGCCGTAGGAGCGGCGTAGCTGCTTGAACTGAGGAGCAGTCATGATGCCTTCCCCTTTTAATCGAATGATAGCAGAACACGGGGTTGCCGTCAAGGGACGCCCCTGCCCCGGACCATATCCTTATCCGGGCAAGTTCATATGGGGAGATGCCATTCCGAACGGAACCGCGCGGAGTGAAGAATGAGAGGTAAAGAGTAGTTTTCTTACTGGTCACATAACCAAACGCCAGTCTACTATCGTTCAGACAGAAGGGTGACACAACAGAGTGAGGTGTCGTGGTCACTGCCCAACGACCCCAGCCTGCGGGGAGGAGAAGTATATTCGCCCCTTTCTCCAGAAGAATGAGAGGTAAGGGGAAGTTCTCTTCTCGTGTGGCAGCCGGCATCGGCTGTACTGGGGTGTCACTAATGAACCGAACGAGTACATTGTCTGGACGGCCAATGCAGGGTGCGTTATAATAACTAAGCCGAGGGAAAGAGGAAGGTAATGCCCAGCCTATATATTGTGGCGACTCCCATAGGCAATCTGGAGGATATCTCATTGCGTGCTCTGCGTACCCTGCGTGAAGTGAAGCTTATCGCTGCCGAAGATACCCGCAAGACGAGGCGGTTGCTTAACAGGTACGAAATCAAGACACCGCTGACGAGCTTTCATGAACACAGCGGGCGTACCAGGCTTACCCAAATCCTGGGCCACATCGAGGAAGGGGACGTTGCCCTCGTCTCCGAGGCAGGAATGCCCGGCATATCCGACCCCGGCTATGAGCTGGTGACGGCAGCCTACCTTCAGGGCGTCACGGTGGTCCCAATCCCCGGGCCGTCGGCGGTAACGGCGGCACTGGCTGTCTCCGGGCTATCCGCGGAAAGGTTTACCTGTCTGGGCTTTCTGCCCAGCAGGGCAAATACCCGGCGACGCATGCTGGAAAGCATCGCCGGAGACCCGGCTACAATCGTGATTTTCGAGGCCCCGCACCGCCTGACGGCGTCCCTGAGTGATATTGCAGAGGTGCTCGGTGACCGCAGGATTGCCGTCTGCCGTGAACTCACCAAGATTCACGAGGAGGTGTTCCGTGGTACTGTCAGTCAGGCTGCGGCACATTTCGCCGGACCCAGGGGTGAGTTCACCCTGGTCATCGAGGGAAGACGGGAACAGGACCGACCGCAGATAACCGAGGATATCGAGCGTCAGCTAAGAGACATGCGTCTTTCCGGTATGCCGGCCAGGGAGGCCGTAGCCACCGTGGCCGGGGAGACGGGTCTATCGAGAAGAGAACTTTACCGCACCTGGCTCAGGCTGGTCTGAGGTTGTGCGAAAGAGACAGGGGAGACTGACAAGGGAGGAATAAACCGGTGCGACAAGGATGTATATCCCTGGGGAAGGTACAGTGTGACGGCTGCAGGAACACCATTCCGTATGCGGAGCGCTATCTGTTGATAGATGAGGAGAATGGAGTCGAGGTTGAGAGCGGCAAGAAATCCTGTTATTGCGTGAATTGCAGCCTGGACAAGGGCTACGCCAGGTACAGACAGGAGAAGAACGAACGGGTGCTGACGTTCTTCCCTGTAGAGCCCGAACCACAGGACATAACCCCGCAAGACCTGGTTCAGTGACGGATTATGAGTGAGAGAATACTCATTTGCGTTGCCTGGCCCTATGCCAATGGCTCGTTGCACCTGGGCCAGATTGCCGGGGCGTATCTGCCCCCGGACATCTTTGCCCGGTACCATCGTACCAAAGGGAATGAAGTGGTCATGGTCTCCGGATCCGACAGTCATGGCACACCGACGACCATCAAAGCGGAACAGGAAGGGAAGACTCCGGAAGAGATAGCAGCGTTCTACCAGCAGGAACACCAGGATTGCTGGCAGAAACTGGGCATCTCCTACGACCTGTATACCACCACCGGTACCGAGAACCACGCCGAAGTAGCCCAGGACATGTTCCTGAGACTCCTTGAGCAAGGCTACCTGTACAAGCAGACGGTGTCCCAGGCATACTGCCCGAACTGCCACCGCTTCCTGCCCGACCGCTATGTCGAGGGTACCTGTCCGCACTGCCAGTCGCCCAACGCCCGCGGCGACCAGTGTGAGGCCTGCGGCAAGCTGCTGGACGCCCCGGACCTTGTCGATGCGCGCTGCCGTGTCTGTGGTACCGGCCCCATCTACCGGGACTCGGAGCAGTTCTACCTGAGACTGTCTAACTTCAGGGACCGGCTGCTGGAATGGGTCAGGCAGCAGACCCACTGGCGGCAGAATGTCCTGAACTTCACCACCCGCTTCCTGGAAGAGGGACTGATAGACCGGGCGTTCACCCGTGACATAGACTGGGGAGTACCCGTACCGGTAGAGGGTTTCGAGGAGAAACGTATCTACGTGTGGTTCGAAGCCGTCATGGGCTACCTCTCCGCCACCAAGGAGTGGGCCAAACTGCAGGGCGACCCCGAGAAATGGCGCCGGTTCTGGCAGGATGAGACGACGAAGAGCTACTACTTCATCGGCAAGGACAATATTGCCTATCACACTATAATCTGGCCGGCGCTGCTGATGGGATATGATGGTCTCAACCTCCCCTATGACGTCCCGGCCAACGAGTTCCTCACCATCGAGGGTGGGAAGTTCTCCACCAGCCGAAACTGGGCCATCTGGCTGCCGGACTATCTGTCGCGGTACGACCCCGACCCGCTGCGCTACATGCTGTCCATCAACATGCCGGAGACATCGGATACCGATTTCTCCTGGCGGGAATTCGTCCGCCGTAATAATGACGAACTGGTGGCCACCTACGGGAACCTGGTCCACCGGGTGCTCACCATCACCTACCGCAACTTCGACGGCTGCGTACCGACGCCCGGTACGCCGGATGAGCGGAGCCGGCAACTCATTGACATGGCAAAAGACACGCTTGACCGCATGGATACACTGCTCTACGGGTGCCACTTCAAGGAGGCAATCAGGGTCGCCATGGCCCTGGCCCACGAAGCAAACCGTTACCTGGACGAAAAAGCACCGTGGAAGGCCGTCAAGGAGGACCGGCAAGCAGCGGCTGACTCACTGTACGTGGCCCTCTGCGTGCTCTCGTACCTGCGGACGATGCTGTACCCATTCCTGCCATTCAGCTCTCAGAAGCTGCACGAGATGCTGGGGTTCGAGGGCAGAGTGGAGGAGTACGGCTGGAAACCAGGCGTGCCGGAGCCGGGGCAGAAGCTGCTATCGCCGGAGCCGCTCTTTACCAAGCTGGATGACAAGGTCGTGGAAGAAGAGACCAGCCGGTTAGGTACGGAACAGTAGCAGGAACCGGGTAGCCTGTCCATAGCAAAGGGGGAAGTCTTGGAGATAGACGAGATTTGCAGACCGATTCGTGAATACCTGAACGAAGCAGAGGAGAGGTTGAAGTCAGCGAGAAACGTTGACTCTCCCGGTCTGTTCGAGCTCCTGGATTATGGCCTGAAAGGCGGCGGCAAGAGGATTCGCCCAATCCTTGTCCTGCTGTCCGGTCGACTCTTTGACGGTTCCAGTGACCACCTTATGCCGATGGCACTGGCGGTGGAGTTGACCCACCTGGCTACTCTGGTGCACGATGACACAATCGACAACTCCTCGGTACGCTGGGGCAGACCCACCATCAACACCCTGTGGGGTGTGGAGCAGGCGGTGCTGCTCGGCGACTACCTCTTCGCCCGTGCCGGAGAGCTCACGGCATCCACAGAAAACATCCGTGTCATCAAGCTCCTTTCAAAGACCCTGATGATAATAACGGGCGGCGAGGTAGCCCAGGCTCGTAGTGCCTTTAATCTGGAGCAGACGCAGGAACACTATTTTCACAGGATTTCCGGCAAGACGGCCTCGCTGTTCGTTCTGGCCACGGAGTCCGGGGCAGCCCTGGCTGGAGCACCGGAGGAATCCATCCAGATCCTCCAGGAGTACGGTAATAACCTGGGTATTGCCTTCCAGATTGTGGATGATATCCTGGACTTCATTAGCAGTGAAGAGGAGATGGGCAAGCCGGTGGGGTCTGACCTGACCCAGGGCACGCTTACCCTCCCGGGGATGCTCCTGCTGGAACAATATCCGGAAGACAACCCGATAAAGAAAATGTTCCAGGAGCGGGGTGGTGGGGAATATATCGCGCGGGCAATAGACATGGTGCGCAACTCGCCGATAATTGACCAGTGCTTTGACATTGCCACCAGGTACCGCAACCGGGCCTGCCGTCGACTCGACCAATTACCGGATAACGAGTTCCGGCAATCACTGTACGGTCTGGCCGACTTTATCATCACCCGGCGGAAATAATCGCTGCCGGCGGTAAGACAGCCTTTCACCTATCCCTGCGGGATATGCTACCGGGTCGCTGTGCATACACGTGGGGCGCAGGAACGTTATGCGTGGGCATCAGCAGGGTTCAGGACGTTACTCAGAGCAGCCTGCTCCGGCCTGGTACTCAGTTGCAGAAATACCAGCTAGTGTAGTGTCTCGTATATGGCTTTACAATCCACGTTGTCATTCCAGCGCAGGCTGGAACCCAGGGGGCAAACACATATCCCGGATCGAGTCTAACAGGGTGATGAAAAAGGGGAGTCCAGAGGCTCCGCCTCTTCTGAGGGGCGCCCCCTTATGGCAGGGGTGTCTGGGCGTCATTCTTACAGAATGACGTTAGCAGAATCCGAAACCAGATTCTGCCGGTGTCCCCCAGATATAATCTTTCCCCCCTTCCGCAGAAGGCTCCTTCCTGGAC
>DATKWT010000071.1 GCA_035529395.1 Dehalococcoidales bacterium
TTCTTGACTTCAGCCATGGCACCATAGCCGTACATGGTCTGCTGCTTGGCTGGCTTATTGTACAGGTCCCCCAGCATGAGCCAATGCCCGACTTCGTGAGTGGCGATGTTCTGGACATCGTAGTACCCAGGCTCGCCTTCGGCTTCGTTGGGCTCACCTATCACTGTGTTCTGCACCCACGGTAGGTCACCATTCATCGCCATGTCGACCTCGACGATCAGCCCTGTCCCGGTATCGTACCAGACCGACGTCACACCAATGGCATTCGAAGGCAGGTCATACAGTGAAAACTCGAGCCATGCAATCTCGTTCATGCCGTTTGTCGAACCATCATCAACATAGGTGCTGGGTACTCCGTCAAAAGTATCTGCGTACTTGAAATCAATCGGGGCGTCTGTTCCTTCCCACTCATTAAAAGCAGAATCTATGGCAGCCACAAACTCGTCGGACACATCATCTTCCACCCAGTAGTCAACAGCCGCTTCGGCCCAGTGAATCCCGCTGTACTTGTACCAGAGCTTGCCACCTTTGTCACTATTATCGCCACCACCGGGAGGCCCGGGAATACCGCCCTTGGCCATCACTCCCTTGGGGTAGTGAATGAAGACGATCTTGCCGAGATCCGGAGGGCCTTTGCCGGGATTTTCCTGTGGCGGGGCAGCGCTAACTGACCCGGCCAGACCCAGCAGTAAGGCTGCAATCAGCAGGCCTGTAAGCATTACTCTCTTCATCGTCGTGCATCTCCTCTTATGCAATTAAATTTGCCGGTAGTCTCTGTCTAAAATGATAACCCTTCTACGGAAATAGTCAATAGTACTTACTACCCACCTGCCGTTAGGCTGGTTGTGAAGCAAGCAGTCCCATACCTAAAACATATCGGTACAAATCGGCCGGTAGCGAGTGTGCATTGTCCTGTCCCACATCGGCAGGGCATCCGGTTCGTTGACTTCAAGGCGCGCCATTCGGGCGGCCTCGGTGGCACTTATCTGGCCGAATACCAGCATCGCCAGGGTGCTTACCGGCATTACCACCTGCGGGGTCTCGCTGGTACGGGTGATTGAGCTTCCCTCCAGAGAGGTCTCCAGCTTCCACCGGCCCTGGTTCCAGGGGCAGAAGTCATCACTTATCTCAAAGGTGAGGACTGCCTCCTCATCATAGCAGCGACCCGGTAACGCCCGTTCGACATCGACGATACGCCCCAGGATACCGTCGCTGGAGGTCACTCTAAGCATTCTCGGCTCAAGTAGAAGGTGTGGCAGAGGGTCGTCCGATGGTACTCGTCCCCAGGTGATTCTTTCGATTATATCCATGTTAGCCAAGTAATCCCAACCTGCCCGGTACGCGGATGACGTCAACCAGGCCAGGTCACGGATACTGACAGAGTTGCCGGGCGCCTGAGCGCTTCCGGGCTGAGCCGTATAAATCAGGTAGCCCTGCGGCTCCCCGTTCTCCTCATAGACCACTCTATGCAGAAACCCCCCGGATGGCGGTGCCGCCAGTGCACTGGCATTCCACATCTCACGACCACGGTGAATGAGCCCGGTTCTTTCTTCGCGGAAGCTCCGATAGAGATTCACCAGCAGGGGAAAGCCGTCATCACCAATCTCGCGAAACGTACCGGTTGCCGAACTGGGGAGCGTAAACTGAAGATACCGGGGGTCGATAGTGTAGGATACGTTCGTTGAGACCACGGCATAGCCATACCGCTGGTAGATAGCAGCCTTCGATGCGAAGAGGATGGCTATCGCCCGCTCTCCCTGTTCGTGTAGCTGCTGGAAATAGAGTGCAGTCACCTTACGTAAATAACCACGACGACGGTATATTGGCAAGGTACCGACAGTGGTAACCGCGGCAACAGGAACAGCAGTGCCGTTTAACCTCATCATGAACGGCCAGGCGGCAAATGAGGTAGTCAGCTTACCGTCCTCGAAGGCGCACAGGGTGAACTCGGGACGCATCCCGACGAAGGTGTCCGGGTTCATTACCAGTGCGTTACCCGCAACGCGCTTGAATTCATCAAGCTCCTCCGGGGTTATCGGACGTATCTCCACTGCCATAACTGTACCTCCTTCTTCAATACACCGGTGCTGAGATTACTACTGTATAGATTAGTGCCCGACCAGTACCCAATAGTAGCGCATACCGTGACCGGAGACAAGGATGCTAGATGCCATCCTCTGATGATGGGCTACATGCTGTTCTTCAGGTAGTCGAGTGCCCACTCAAAGGCATCCTCTTCATCAGGGTCAAGCGTATAGTCCGGCTCAATCCCCTCACCCTCGATGAGACGACCGCCGGGGGTGTACCAGCGGCCAACAGTGATATACAACCCGGAGCCGTCAGAGAGCTGGCGCAGGATATTCACACTACCCTTGCCGAAGGTAATAGCACCGGCAACAACAGCCCGTTCATGGTCCTGCAGTGCTCCGGCCAGCACCTCGCTGCCACTGGCGCTGTAGTTGTTCACCAGGACGACCATAGGCAGGTCAACCACCTCACCCCCGCGTCTTACCGACAATTCAGCCTTGTTACCTTCATTATCGACCGTGGAGATGACCACGCCCTTCTCCAGGAATCGGCTGGCTACCTCAACCACGGAGGACACCAGTCCGCCGGGGTTATTACGCAAATCCAGGATAATACCGCTGGCTGTCTCTGCCGCCATATCTTCAAGCGCCGAAGACAGTTCATCACCGGTACGTTCACTGAAGTTGGTAATGATAATATGAGCAATGTCTCCCTCCATCTCGAACAGCACGCTGACCAGCTCTATTTCCCCCCTGGTTATCTCAATTTCCACCGGCTCGGTCTCATCTTCATGCAGCACCAGGAGACTCACCGGAGTACCCCGTGGACCACGGATACGGGAAACGGCATCCATGATGTTCATCTCGATGGTAGACTCACCGTCAATAGCCATTATGATATCTCCAGACAGGACACCCGCCTCGTCTGCCGGGGAACCGGGGATGGGAGATATAATCATTATTCTGCCTTCGTCATATCCAACATAGGCACCAATACCCTCGAACTTCCCTGTCAGGTCACTGGCGCTCATTTCGTAAGCATCAGAGTCCATATAGGAGCTGTACGGGTCATCGATGGCATCTACCATACCCTTGATAGCCCCCCGGAGCAGGGTCTCAGCGTCAAGCTTCTCCTGCTCGACATACTCCTCGTAGACGACATCCCAGGCTTCTTTCAGCAGGCTGAAGTCCGGTCCGGTCTCCGCATCAGGCTCCGTGAATACAGTGCAACCAGCGCCCGGCAGTAGTACGAGACCCGTTATCAGTAGCAGGCTCGCAGCCATAATGGCCATCTTCTTTAGCATCGCTCTCACCCTCCACCCATGGTATATATATTGGAACAAAGCCGGAATGAGCTTCTATTCCGGTAACACGCTATCGCTTCACTTCCACCAGGTCCTGTCGTAAATAGCCCGCTACCCTTAAAACACGGTGGGGAAGCTGATACCATAAAATAATGGGCCAAGCAAACCTGTAAGCCGAGTTCTGTACCCTTCTCAGAAGGGCGGTGACCATCTATCTAGCCCTGATGTTGCCACCAGGGTCATGCGACCAACCCGGGGATAGGACCGGGCACCCTGTTGTCCCCCTATTTGGTCTTGCTCCGGATGGGGTTTGCCCAGCCGGCCGGTCTCCCGACCGCTGGTGAGCTCTTACCTCACCATTTCACCCTTACCCGCACCGGCGGAGCCGCTACGGGCGGTATGTTTCTGTGGCACTTTCCGTGGGGTCGCCCCCCCTGGGTGTTACCCAGCATCCTGCCCGGTGGAGCTCGGACTTTCCTCCCACCTGTGCCGAAATCGACCCAGACAGGCGGTCACCCGGTTTACTTGCCCCGCCTACACTCTAATATAGGTACCCCGATTAGTCAAACCAGGTTATAGCACAGGCATTGCACCTCGTACACCGTGTCCGGTCGAAGTAGAAGCCCATTCGTGTCATAGTACGTCCACCACTATTCATCCAGTGACGGTTGTACCTGGACCAGGGCCGTATTGGCGATTGCCCCACCACCGGGTGAGTGCTCATCGGGCGTGAGCACGTTGGCACACCCTCCATGGTCGACACCGTCTTCATCAGGGTCGTACCAGCTCCCCTCATATACGCAGACGACACCCGGCATGATGCGTTCGGTTACTCTGGCAGGGATGCGGATTCTACCGCGGTCATTATAGATATCAACGAGCGCGCCGTCATCTATTCCCCGGCTCCCGGCATCGGAGGTATTGAGCCACACCGTCTGAGGTTCGACTTCCTTCAGCCACGGTACCATATCCAGCGACGAGTGTGTTCCCCTCTTGGGGTGGGGGGTTATCAGTTGTAGCGGATATTTACTGGCCAGGGGGTCATCGTAGTTCTCCGGCGGGCTGATATACTTCGGTATCGGCGGTATCACAGGGTTATCCATCTCCGCCAGGTGCTCGCAGTATATCTCTATCTTGCCGGAAAGAGTCGGGAAAGGATTGTTCTCCGGGTCTTCAATCTGCTCCTTGAAGGAGATAGTCGGTGGTACGTCCTTTATCTTGAGCACGCCATCCCGCTTCATGGCTTCATAGTCAGCTATATCGCTGCGACCCGCTGCGATTCCACGCAGCATCTGGTCCTCGCTGATATCACCGAACACTTCCGGGATACCCATCTTGCGGGCAAGCTCCCGGCATATCTCCATGTCAGTCTTCGATTCGTACAGGGAGTCTACTGCCTGGTTGAGATAGATATAGTAGGGTGAGCCGAGCCAGGGAGGTGCGATTTCGCTGCGCTCCATGAAGGTATTCACCGGCAGGACGATATCGGCCAGCCGGGCAGTGGGTGTCATGAACTGGTCCTGGACAACTACGAAGTCCAGCGAACGGGACTTGAGGGCCTCCACCCCGCGCCGGGTATTACCGTGCTGGTTGATGAGGTTGGCTGCCACCACATAGAGCATCCTGACATCCACAGGATGACCGCCGGAACGACCCCGAAGTATAGCATCATATATCTTGCTGTAGTGAATGCGGGCACTGCTGGGGTTGGTCCCACCCCGCAATTTATAGAGACTTTCTTTTCGCGGCGGGGCTCCCGCCTCCACCGTATTATCCGGTCCGCGCGAGCCGCCCGGTCGGTGCGAGGCACGGCTTGAGTAAGCCCTCATAAACCCGGCGGCATAGCCACCGGGAATACCGATGTTGCCGGTAATGGCTGTCAGCACGTTGGCCGCACGGGAATACTGCTCACCGAGGGCAGACCGTGCCGGACCCCAGCCGGCGATAAGTGCTGCCGGTTTGCGAGTGGCATACTCGCGTGCAAGTCCGGTGATAACCTCAGCAGGTACCCCGGTAATCGTCTCCGCCCATTGCGGCGTCCTGGCAATGCCATCCTCCCTGCCAAGCACGTAGTCCCGGTATGCGTCAAACCCGATGGTGTATTTATCAATAAAGGCCTGGTCCTGCAGGTCCTCGGTGATGATAACATGCGCCATGGCAATCAGCATCGCGGCATCGGTGCCGGGGCGAATCGGTATCCACTGGTCCGCCAGAACGGCCGCCGAATCGGTGAAGCGGGGGTCGATGACCACCACCTTGATACCCTTCTCACGGGCCTTCGCCAGAGTCAGGCTGGTTCCCGGGTCCCATACCGTGTTGGCCGGGTCCCATCCCCACATGATGATGAGGCGGGAGTTAAGCAGGTCTTCCCGTGAGTTGCCGGTGCTTATCGTGCCATAGGTAGCCATGGAGGCAAACAAATTTCCCTCGTAGGAAGGCGAAGACCAGGTGCGGGTAAATCCTCCCAGGCCCATCAGCAATCGCCCAACCGCTCCGGGGCCATGCAGCATTCCCTGGTTTCCTGCACCCGAGGCAAGGAGAACCGCTCCGTTGCCATACTTCTCCATAATCCTGTTTATCTCCGTAGCCACCGCGTCCAGCGCCTCATCCCAGGACACACGCTCAAATCGCCCTTCACCCCGCTCCCCGACACGACGCAGCGGGTACTTCAACCGCTCCGGAGAGTAGACACGCTGCCGGTAAGCCCTTCCCCGCATACAGGCACGTATCTGCGGCTCTTCGCCATTATCTGTTTCGATACGGATAATCACGCCGTCCTTAACATGCGCTCGCAGCACGCAGCGACCACCGCAGTCATGACAGCACCCCGTAGGCACAATGGTAATATCACTGTCTGTCACTATCTTCTTTCCTCACCCTTCACATCATGTAAAAATCTATCGCACGCACCTGTGGAATCCTTACCCCGATATACACGAATTGTAGCAATCCCGTTGTCTGCGGGCAACCCAGCACTGCCAGCGAGGATATTCCCAGGACTTCTCTTCACAGTCCGAAGAACGACTCGAAAAAGTTGCCTATTCTCCTTCGAATAAATGGGTACCATAACCAGATAGCAGTGTGGGTCCCAGGTAGCCACGTAATGGCCGGCCTGTCGCATGCTTCCCAAAAGTCCAGGGTGGCTTCCCTCGGGATAAACTCGTCCCAGCGCGCGTTTATCATCAGCAAGGGGCGCTGACGGAGATACCCGGCAAACGTCATCGGGTCGTTCAGGTAACTCTGCCGCGGCGGTATGACGTCCTCGAAGCCCTTTTCCGCGACCTCGGCAAGATACCGTTCGTACTGCTGCTGGCCGGCCCGGTATTCCGCTTCGGTAGTCCGATACTCTCTATTGAGCACTCTGGCCTTGGCTTTCTGCACAATCTTCCCGGAGTTCCCTCCGGCTACAATGAGTACCGCAGCAGTGATGCGCTGATCGACTGCCATGGATATCGCCGAAATAAGGCCGCCAAAGCTGACCCCGAGAACCCCTACCCTCCGCCCGTCCAGCTCGGCACGCGTGCTGGACCAGTCTACCACCTGTCGTACCTCTACTACTGCGGTACGGTAGATTTCGAACCACTCTTCGTCGCTGAGATGGGGCATTCGCCGCCATCCTGCCCCCGACAGCCGGCTGGAATGAACAGCGAGATGCGGAATGAAGCAGGCGATACCCTTTCCGGCCAGACTCCGCGCCAGTCCCCGGCAGGGCACCAGACTGGCATCACCAACGCCGTGAAGCAGGATGACAAGGGGAGCTTTGCCAGAACCACGGGGCTGGAAGTAATCGCCATGTGCCATTTCTACCTTTTCATGGCGTGTCTGAAATGCCGGTGGAAAGTCGACCGTGTACCGCAGCCAATTGGAGGTCTGGTTTCTAAGATGAAGGTTGAAATGGGCGTCATCGGTGGAGTAGTCGTAGGGATTCATCCCCACCAGTATAGCCCAATCACGCTCACTTTTCCAGGAGATGTACTAGTCCGGTACATTACTGACAGATAGGGTCAATAGCAATAAATCAGATAATGAAAAATATGGGAAACAATTCGAGGCTAACCGAGCGTGAATTGTTTCCAACGTTATGTCCAGTAGCCAGCATGATGCCGGACCTTTCTTTATTATGATGTGGTGACCCCATTCCCTCTTTGACTCCCTGATTTATTCTGTCATTCTGAGCAGAGCGAAGAATCTAGCTAGGGATGAGATTGCTTCGCTGCGCTCGCAATGACGGTATACCTTTCCCGAAAACACTCTATGTCATTGCGAAGAATGCAGTGACGCGCCACCATCTTCAGTAGCGCACAATCTCGACACTATTGGGTAACCCCATCCCCGGGTACAGCCCGGGTACAATGGTAATAAAACAGACCGGGGACACAGGTAACAGATAAGGTATGAAGCAGGAGGTGACTACCTACACCATGCACAGAACGTCACAATGTGCAGCACACCGGTGGAATGGACGTTGCACAAGAAGCCAGAGTGTTCAACTTCCAAGAAACGGGTTGAGTTTTCCCATCGACTCTAGCCGGTTACATCCCGCTTACGGAAGAGATAGAAGGCTAGCCCGATGAAAAACAGGCTATAGGCTGCAAGTATTACAAAAGCCAGCCACAACTCAGGCAACTGGTCGGAGAGGCTGTTACCACCCATACCCATGCTCATCCCTGGTGGGAGGTTGCTCTGTGCTGTGATCGCCCTGACATTAGCTGTGAGCAGGTAGTCAGGTATCCTGGCAATCCAGCCACCAGCAAGGCTCATAAACGCAGTAATGATGGATTCCAGAAAGAATATGCCTATGCCTAGAGCAATGCCTGGCATAGCCGAGCGTCCGACTACGGCGAGAAGGAATCCAAGTAGCGCATACGGCATCAATACGTAGAATGTGCGCCAGAACTGAAGGAACTGGTCCCACAGGTATCCGCCAGTCATGAAGCTGAAATCAAAGGAATAGCCACCGATGGCTGTAGTGATCAAACTCATGAGGAAGCCAGTGGCCAACCCGATAACCATACCTATGAGAATCAGGATGCCGGCTGCCACCAACTTGGCACCAAGGAGTTTGAGGCGACTTTCACTGCAGATGAGCATAGTCCTCATGGTTCGCCAACTGTACTCAGTTCCCACAGAGCTGGCGATGAGGATCACGGCCAGGATGGTGCCAAGAGAGGACAATATGGACAAGGCAAAGGGAAGAGCTAGCGGAAGTCCCAGCAGATTCTGTATGGTCCCAATCTCTTCGGAACCATGGACAGGAATGGCAACTTTAGATACGGCGAGCAGCAACAGATAGAGGACAATCATAATGCCAACCAGCACAAACAACAGCACCCTGGTCATAAGGCGCTTCCGCAGCTTGAAGAGCTCCGCGCTGATCAGTCTAGTCACCGCTCTCACCACCTGTTAACTGCAGGAATACGCTCTCCAGGCTGACGCCGTGGCTTACCAGTTCCGAGGGGAAGATACTGTGCTCAGCAAGGGCTGCACTCACCCGGGAGGCGCTCTCTTCCGGGGCATCCACAATCAGATGATCGTTCTCCCTCTTGACCGAGTTTATCCAGGGCAAGCCACTAAGAATAGCAGCGGCCCGCGCCGGGTCGTCCACCTTGATTTGAATCGTCCGGCCTTGCGCCAATAGCTCGTGAACCGGGGCGCAGGCGAGCATGACGCCCTCCTTGATTATCGCCACTCTATCGCACACCTGCTCAACCTCATGAAGCAGGTGACTGCACAGAAACAGGGCGCGACCTTCATGCGCCAACCTTGGAATCAGATCGCGCACTTCCTTGGTCCCAGCAGGGTCGAGTCCGCTGGCAGGTTCATCCAGGACGATGAGTTCCGGGTCCCTTAGCAGAGTCGACGCAATTCCCAGCCTCTGCTTCATTCCCATGGAATAGTGGCTATACCTGTCTGCAGCACGGTCCTGCAGGTTGACCCGCTCCAGCACCTCTGCTATCCTGGCCCTGGGAATGCCTCCGATGGCTCTGGCAAGTGCCTCCAGATTGTCCCGCCCGGACAAGTAAGGATAGAAGGCAGGTGATTCGACCACCGCTCCTATGCGCCGGAGCGCAGCCCATTGGTTGTCCTCAAGCCTGCGACCAAACAGCTCGATGCTCCCACCGGAGGGAGCGATCAGCCCCAGGATCATTCCGACTGTGGTGCTCTTGCCTGCGCCATTTGGCCCCAGGAAGCCGAAAACCTCGCCCCGGCGAACCTCTAAGTCGAGGTTCTTTACTGCTTCCAGTTGGCCGAAACGCTTGGTCAGGCCGGTGGTACGCAGGACAACATCGCTGCCTTCTCTTGAGTCAGGATGAAGTTCTGCGGTTGCCTGATTGGTCATGCGTCACCTTTTGTGCGGTCGCCTGCCAGCGAGTTTGGGTGCTTCTTGCCGAGCCTATTTGGGCAGCGTACCGCTTGCCATCGGGATACTTTATGGTAGACTCTACGAGAGGTTTGTGTCAAGTAGGACTGAAACTGCCTGACACTGTGAGCCGGACAATCCATCTTATTGTCTGCCAGTCAGAACGACAATAGTAACACTACAAAAGTGTCACCTGTCTATCTGAACGAGAGCACCACAGTTGTGACCGCAAATACGGCTGCAACTGTGATAGTAACTACGACGATAATTGCAGCCGGAGGCTGATGCCCGGTACAATGAGAGTATAAGCCAGTAAACGTAA
>DATKWT010000072.1 GCA_035529395.1 Dehalococcoidales bacterium
GGTGGAGGCTCCTGCAATATTGAGATAGCACAGGCATTGATAGTAATCATTATAGCGATAGCGGTGTCTTATAGAACCTAATACTCTCCTCAAGACTCACACTCCAAGTGTGCTTCTGCACCATCAATCCACCCGAAACAGCCGGCGTGCGTTTTCGTAGAGCCACTTCTCCTTGACACTGTCTTTCAGGGGAAGGGCCTTCATCTCCTCCACGACCTGGCCTATCGGCATATCATAGGTCCACCAGCTTGAGGCAAAGACCACCTGGTCCTGCAGTAATGTATTGCCGAACTGCATCAGCATCTCCCACCCCGAGCCGGGGGTGGCGAAGTACTTCGGCCTATGGCCGGCGGTGCTGATGTAGACGTTCCGGTGCCGTCGCGCTACCCCGACCATCTCCGGCACCCAGGGCCAACCGCCCAGTCCGGCAATTATCCTCAATTCGGGGAAGTCCATGGCCACTTCGTCCAGGTAGCGAGGATGGCCGATGTCCATGGGAAAGTCGGTACGGTAGGTCATCGTGGTGTAGACGAAAACGGGGATATCCAGCTCAGCAGCCTTGGCATACAGCGGGTAGAACTTCTTGTCGTTGGTCGGGACCCCGAACCGGAACGGAGTAGCGTAGAAGCACTTAAGGCCAAGCTCTTTCACCGCTCTCTCCAGCTCCCGGACCGCTTTCATGCCCTCGCGAGGGTCAACCACGGCCACACCGATAAATCTCTCCGGATACTGCGATACAATCTCAGCGGTCTTTTCGTGGCTGTCGGCGTCGATTACGCCCCACTCAATCCCGGCCTCGTCGAGCTTCTCGATAAACTGCGGCAGGGGTACCACCGCCTTCTCTGCCCTTTCCCGTAGCCTGCTTTCCAGCTCCTGCGGTGAAAGCTCACGCCGCATCAGTTCCAGTTCCTCCGGGGTGAACTCCAGGGCACGGGCGCGGGCTTCTCCGAAGATATTACCGTAGTTGGCCAGGCCTTTCTCATCCCGGTGGAGCACATACTCCATCAGCCTGTCTACCGTCTGCTCCACCGTAGGGGGTAGATTCAGTTCCAGGTCGATAACCTTTGACATAGTCTACGCGCCTCCTTCTTACCCGTCCCACAGAAACATGCTGCTCAGGGTGTCGCTGCGGAAAGCTCCCTCTGCACCCGGTGGTACCGGTACAGCCTGGCCAGGGCACGGCTGGCTGCCTCCAGCGAGGTGTATACGGGTACACTTTTCTTGGGAAGCTCCCTCTCCAGCTTACCGCGAAGCTCCCTCTCCCAGGACTCATTGGCAAAGGAGTGAAAGACCAGCACCGCCGTCTTCCCGTACTCGTTGCCCTTACAGAAGTCGGACAGGTAATCGACTACTTTGTCCACCTGCTCCGACCCCGCCGAGTTTATCATATCCATGTGCGGTCGGAGAATCAGCATATCCACATTGGGGTCGGCAGCGACAAGACTCACTTCCCGTCGCAGTAACTCAATATCGCGAAACACCAGGCCGGTATCGAGTGGGTTCCTGATACTGGAACCGGCAGGCGGAATGAACTTCCTGAGCTCGGCCTGGGTCTCATCAGTCAAAGGGAGCACTTCCAGCCCCTCCCTGCTGCAGATATCGGCGGCCGCCACACTGGTACCGCCACCAAGGACCATCACGGCTACCCGGTTTCCCGCCGGTGGCTTCACATACTGGAACGTCATCGCTGCTTCCGCCATCTCTTCCAGTGAAGATACTGCTACAGCACCGGTCTGGGCAAAGAAGCCACGCCAGATAGCCTCTTCGCCAGCCAGGGAAGCGGTATGCGAGGCAACAGCCCTTGACCCCGCCTGAGTCAGGCCCGCCTTCCACAGGATAACCGGTTTCGTCCTGTTAATCTCTTTCACCTGTCTGAGCAGCTTCCGGCCGTCCTTGACCCCTTCCAGGTACATACAGATAATGCGGGTCTCCGGGTCATCCGCCAGGTACTCCAGGTAGTCCGTGCTGTCCAGAACATAGGCATTTCCGAAGCTTATCGATTTGCTGAAGTAGACCCCGTAGTTGGGGCCGTTGTGAGTGAACCAGTTGCTGTGCCCACCGCTCTGGGTGACAAAGGCTACCGGCCCGCTCTCCTTTGGCAGACCATCAAACGTCCCGACACCGGATGCAGGTACATATAGCCCCATGCAGTTGGGTCCGATGATGCGCAGGTCACCACGCACGGCAATCTCGCGCACCCGGTGCCCCAGTTCTATTCTCTCCGGCAGGCCCGTCTCCTCAAAACCGGCCGTAAAGACGTGGATGTTCTTAGCGTTCGCTATAATGCAGTCCTCCAGCACATCCGGTAGAGCTTGAGCCGGTACCGAGACAACCACCAGGTCCACCGGTTCGGGAATGTCGGATACCCTGGGATAGGCTTTACGTCCCATTATTTCAGTGGCCTTGGGATTGACCGGGTGGATACGACCGGTGAAACCCAGCTGCTCAAAGCTGTTAATGAAATTTCCACCTCCAAAACCACGTCCGCTGCTACGTGTAGCCTGTGCTGAAACCCCTACCATCGCCACTACCCTGGGCCGAAATACTGCTTCCATCTCCGGGTTCCAAGTCATAGTATGTTAATACTCCCTTCTTTTCGAGACAAACTAGTATCAATTCTATCCGTCTGGACTGGAGGCTGTCAACGGAGAGCTGTGCGGTGTCCAGGACATTATCGACAGATTAGGATAATAGCGATACATAAAAGGTAAAGAAACAATAGCCGAACCGGCCAGGATATTCACCTCCACCCCGGTAGAAGCCACCGGTACAGGTATGGTAGAATTATTAACACCAGACCCCCTTGAGGATAGCGATACCCACTCTTGATACAGCCCCTGCCCTCACAGGATAGGGGCCACTTCAAGTCTTTGCGAGCCTAGCGACTTTATATGGAATGAGCAGAATTTCTGTCATAATAAACGTGGAATACATCGTTAATGTACCACAGATAGACAAGGAGAGCAGGAATTTCCATGAAATTACTCATTGCTAATCGAGGAGAAATCGCTATCCGTATCATGCGAGCGGCTGCTGAGTTAGACATGCCTACGGTGGCGGTGTTTCCTGAAGATGACGTAAACTCCCTCCACACAAAAAGAGCCGATGAGGCTGTCGTCCTCAAAGGTGTGGGTGCTGCAGCCTACCTGGACATCGAGCAGATTGTTAACGTTGCAAAGGAATCCAAATGTGATGCCATCCATCCGGGTTATGGTTTCTTGAGTGAGAATGCAGGATTTGCCCGAAGATGTGAGGAGGAAGGCCTGATATTCGTAGGCCCCCGTGTCGAAAACCTCGAGGCATTCGGCGATAAAGCCCAGGCCCGAAAACTGGCTGAGCGCTGCGGCGTGCCAATATTGAAAGGCTCATCCGGACCGGTGACCCTGGACCAGGCCAAAGAATTCCTCGATTCATTGGGAGATAGCGGTGCCCTGATGATTAAGGCTGTTTCCGGTGGTGGCGGCCGTGGCATGCGACCAGTGTTTGGTTTTGATGAACTCGAGGAGGCTTACACTCGCTGCCAGTCGGAAGCATTGCAGGCCTTCGGCAATGGTGAACTGTACGTAGAAGAGCTGATGCAGCGGGCCAGGCATATCGAAGTGCAGATTATGTGTGACGGGTATGGTGGGGTAAGCCACTTTGGAGAACGGGAGTGCAGCATCCAAAGACAGCACCAGAAGGTGATGGAAATTGCACCCAGCCCGGGCGTGTCTCCGGCCTTACGCAAACGGCTCACCAGGGATGCGGTTGAGCTGGCAAAGGCGGCCAACTACCGGAATGCCGGTACTTTCGAATTTATGGTGGACACCGATGCGACTGGAGATGATGCCGCATATGCATTTATTGAAACCAACGCCAGACTCCAGGTAGAACACACTGTGACAGAGGAAGTAACGGACCTTGACCTGGTAAGAATCCAGCTTCAGGTCGCAGAGGGAAGCAGCCTTGGGGACCTCGGGCTTGACCAGGAGAATATACCCGAGCCCCGCGGATATGCTATCCAGGCACGAATCAATATGGAAACCATGGGTCAAGACGGCATTGCTTATCCGGCGGGTGGAAAACTGACCGCATTCGAGGTACCTTCAGGCCGTGGACTCAGGGTGGACACCTGCGGTTATGTGGGGTATCAGACCAGCCCCCATTATGACAGTCTCCTGGCAAAGTGTATCGGCCATTCCAATTCTACCGATTTCACCGATGCAGTTACTCGAACCTACCGTGCCCTCTGCGAATTCAAAGTAGAGGGGATTTCCACCAACATACCATTTCTGCAGAGCCTGCTTCAGCATCCCGATTTCATCGCTAATCGCATTTACACCAGTTTTGTGGACGACCACATCGAAGAGCTGGTCCAAACCGGTAGCAGGATACACCAGCGGCTCTTTTTTGACACCCCATCGGCACGACCTTTTGCCAATGCCGGCGCAACAGTGGACAGCATCGACCCCCTGGCTGTTCTGGACTATGGTCAGGAGGCCAGAGACGCATCGATCCTGCAGGGTGCGATCGATACCACACCGCCGGCACCGACATACGACATGGCAGGAATGGAAGGCACGGTTACCATGGAAGCACCCATGCAGGGTACCATTGTCAGCATCGCTGTGAGCGATGGTGATACCGTGAGAAAGGGCCAGGAAATCCTCGTCATGAATGCCATGAAAATGGAGCACGTGGTCCGGTCCCCTATCAGCGGTATCATCCGCAGGCTGGTCGTAACAGTAGGAGAAACGATATACGAGGGACACCCCCTGGCGTTCATCGAGGCGGGTGAGACCGATTTGGTCGATACAGATGTACAGGAACAGGTTGACCTGGACTATATTCGTCCCGACCTTGCAGAAGTAGTCCAGCGCCACGAAATCCTGCTCGATGCTGCGCGCCCGGATGCCATTGCCAAACGACGTAAAATCGGGCAGCGAACCGCCCGGGAGAATATCGCTGACATCTGCGATCCCGGAACATTCACGGAGTATGGCGGCCTGGCTCTTGCGGCACAACGAAGGCGGCGTTCTATGGATGACCTGATTCAGAACACACCCGCTGATGGGATGATTGCAGGCATCGGTGGTGTGAATGGCGATCTGTTTGGCGATGAAAAGTCTCGGTGTGCGATAGTGTCATACGATTACATGGTCCTTGCCGGTACCCAGGGTCACCAGAATCACAGAAAGAAAGACCGTATATTTGAGGTCGCCGCAAAATCGCGTCTTCCCCTGGTATTCTTCACCGAGGGGGGCGGCGGGCGTCCGGGAGACACGGACTCCACCGGCGTGGCCGGTCAGGATGTCATGGCGTTTCACCTGTTTGCCAAGCTCAGTGGCCTGGTGCCCCTTGTCGGTGTAAATGCCGGCAGGTGCTTCGCGGGAAACGCCATCCTGCTCGGCTGCTGTGATGTCATCATTGCGAAAGAAAACTCCAGCATCGGCGTAGGCGGCCCCGCGATGATAGAAGGCGGTTCCCTTGGTGTATTCACGCCGGAAGAAGTTGGTCCCATGAGTGTACAGGTCCCCAACGGTGTGGTAGATATTCCGGTCAAGGATGAGGCTGAAGCGGTGCGCGCGGCCAAACAGTATCTGTCCTACTTTCAGGGACGAATCGACAAGTGGGAGTGTGCCGACCAGCGACTTTTACGGGGGATTGTTTCGGAGAACCGGCTGCGGGTGTATGACATGCGGTCAGTAATCGAGACCATGGCGGACACAGGGTCCGTGCTTGAGTTGCGACGGTACTACGGTTTCGGCATGATCACTGCCTTCATTAGAATCGAAGGCCGCCCCCTGGGTGTCATTGCCAATAACCCCGCTCATCTCTCCGGTGCCATCGATAGCCCCGGGGCGGACAAGGCGGCAAGGCTCATGCAATTGTGCGATGCCTTCGACATCCCCGTACTGTTTCTCAGTGATTGCCCGGGCATAATGGTCGGACCGGAGATTGAGAAAACGGCCCTGGTGCGTCACTCCACCCGCATGTTCGTTGTCGGTGCCAATATGACGGTACCGTACTTCACCATTGTGATTCGTAAATCCTACGGACTCGGTGCCCAGGCCATGCAAGGGGGCAGCTCCCATGCCCCACTTCTTACCGTCTCCTGGCCTACCGGGGAATACGGCGGAATGGGGCTCGAAGGGCAGGTGAAACTCGGTTACCGCAAGGAACTCATGGCTATCGAGGACCCTGTGGAGCGAAAGGCAGAATATGACAGGATGGTTGCCCGGGCTTACGAGCACGGTAAGTCTATCAACATGGCAAGCCATTTCGAGATAGATGATGTCATCGACCCGGCCGAATCCCGGAATATCATCACTCGCGCGTTGAAGTCAGTACCCCCACCCCCACCGCGTACCGGCAAGAAACGCCCCAACGTCGACACCTGGTGACCGGCAGGTAATTGTGTAAGGCGATATGTGTTGCCGGTTGAGTCGGCTGGCAGTTACACAGCTACGACAGCTGTGCCACCTCTGGCAAGTCTATAAGTGAGGAATGCAAGTGCCCCGGCATCGTGATTACGGTGCGATATCACTACAACAGTGGCCTCTCTGCTCACCTTGTTAAGAGCACTATCAAGTGCCTTCGTGGCTGGACTGAGTCTGGCATCGGTATCGAGGTTCCTGTATTCCAACTGTAGCAGCTGGAGCAGCACTTCAGAGGCTTTGCTTCCCACAGTTCCCATCCGCCCGATATCGGCCCGTAGTCGGGTGACATCAGGTGGGTTCAGGTATTTCACCGGATTAACAGTGGTAATCATTTCTCTGGCAACCTGTAGACACTGAAGCAGGAGACGTCGCGGTGCCAGAGTGGCGGTGGTCAGTTTAACGTTCTCACTATCGTAGGCAGCCAGTGCAGCCGGAATGCCCTCCCGTGCCAGTGACAGTGCAGTGACTATTATCTTGTATGCCAACTGGTCTGCCTCCTCGGCATTCCCAACAGCCAAATTCACCATGACTACGGCAGACTGTCCGTGAAACTCGGCGAATTCCTTAACTACCAGCTCATTATATTTATAGGAATGCTTCCAGTCGATGTTCTTGAGACTGTCTCCCGGCTGGTACTGCTGGCTGCCGTAATATTCGATTCCCCTCCTCAATCCATATATCGGTCTTAACGCCGCCACATCCGCCATCAGAGGTAGTGACCCCGGTTTCGTTGTGGCAAGGTATCTTTCCGCCAGCCAGGCGGCATATCTCGCCCTGGGGATGACGAATAGACGTATCGGTTCCAGTTCGAACCTGACCTGTAGCAACCCCCAGCGGTCGACTGCGTACCCGATGAGTTTGACAATCGACGGCCCTGCCAATGGTGGCGATAGCGCGACCCGCACCACCAGCTTCTGTTCCTTCAGTGATAGCCTTTTGGCGCCTACCTTTAGCCATTCATACGGTGACATTACCAGCAGTTGCCCACCAATTCCGGTATGCCTGGTCAGTTCTATATCGAGATGACCATCCGACCCGGCCACCATCCGCTGATAGATTTGGATTTCCTCCACCGGCTTCAGGGACAGACGTAAAAAGACGACTACGTATAAAACCCCCAAGTATCCCACGACAACTGCGGAGGCAATTAACAGTGACCTGTTACCCAATAGCAGCGAAATACCCAGCACACAGAACGTCGTCACAAGCAAGATAATACCGATATCAGTTGGCCGACGCCGGTAAGCAGTATCCCTGAATGCCGCAACCTCGCCAGACCTTCTGAGACTATAATCGACGAGGACCATCGCCGGCAACGCAATGAGAGTGGCGATGAGATGACCCACCTGTGGAGACAGGAGTACTGCTATCGCCAGAAACGTGAAACACTCCGTCAGCAGGTTCACTGTGGGACTGGCGGCCCACCGCCGCAGACCAAGGTACCAGACCAGCAGTCCAATAGGCACAAGTGCCAGTACCGGAGAAGAAAGCACAGCCGCCGCCATCAGCGAGGCACTGATGTATATCCTCAAAGGTATTATGACACGTCGGTCATCGATACTTATCATGTCTCGATTCTAGGTACCGGCACCTTTTCCAGAATCCTGTTTATTATCATCCCGGGCATGACATCATCCATTTCCGCCTCAGGCTTAACCAGTATCCTGTGTTCCAAGGCGTAACGTGCGAGATACTTGATATCATCAGGGATTACGAAATCACGCGTGTCCATAGCAGCCAGCACCCGTGAGCACTTGAAAAGGGCTATTCCACTCCTGATACTTGGTCCTGCCAGGACATCAGGGTCAGAGCGCAGGCCGTCCACAATTGAAACAATGTACTCGACAATATGGGGTGATACGTAAATCCCTTTGATCAATGCCTGCAACTCTTTTATTTTTTCCGGAGTAGAGACGGGGTGAAGCTCAGGTTCGTCAATACGGTCAATGTTACTGATAACCTCTCTTTCCTCATCCATCGGTGAATACTCACTCAAGACTCTAAGCAGAAACCTGTCTGTTTGCACATCCGTCAGTGGATAGGTGCCCTCTGCCCCGGTCATAACTTGTGTGGCAATAACCATGAAGGGTTTCTCCAGCGGATAGGTCTGCTTCTCAATAGTCAACTGGTTTTCCTGCATCGCCTCGAGGAGGGCTGACTGTGTCCGGGGGGTTGTCCGGTTCAACTCATCGGCAAGCACTATGTTGGCGAAAATCGGTCCGTCAATGAGCCTCGATTCACCGGTCGGAGAATATAGGTAGAAGCCGGTTACGTCCGCCGGCATCATGTCCGGCGTGAACTGTATCCGGCTAAACTTGCCACCTATTGCCTCCGCAAAGCTGTTGGCGAGTTTCGTTTTTGCAGTGCCCGGATACCCTTCAATCAACACGTGCCCGCCGGCGACGAGGGCAATCATGAGTATCCTGATTATCTCATCCTTACCGACGATAGCCTTGGCAACCTCCCTGGTAATTCTCGCATAGATATCAGCAAATCTCTTAGTATCGTTCAACGATACCTCCTTTCTTCAGTGCGTACCTGGAGACGACAATGAATACTAGCGCTGTGGTACCTAATAGCCCCGCCGGGCTCGCAAGTATCGCCCGGAGCGAGTCCAACCCTGTCTTTGACACATCAAGGGGAGCCATTAGGAGATGTGAGGTTACAAACGAGATACTCTGCTGCTGGCCATTACGGCTGGTCAGATGCCTGATGAAGGCGTAGTTATCGTCCCTGCCCACAATGCTGTTTATCACAATGCTGGGGTCTGCTACCACAACAACCTCGCCATCCCCAATCGAAAATTGTGCTGCCACCGGGAAGGGGCCCGAAGGTTCTTCATCTTCCCATGTCTCACTCTCGTCCTCATCCAGGAAACTGGAAACCGAGGACCAGGCGATTATGTGGGACTCCGGGACGTCGAGTAAAGCGGTAGCATGATTCAGTACGATAGCATCGATCCCGGCTTCCATTACCTCCGGGGTGAAATCCAATATCCTTGGTAGCCGGAGATTCTTGAGATTAAAGACGGGATCGAGTAGAGGCTGGTTACTGAAGCGAACATCCAATCCCAGGTATGACAGAACCTGATTTCCATAGCCGTAATCATCCATCAAGAGCAGGGTGCCGCCGCCACCAACGAATCGCCCCACTGCTGCCAGTTCCTCCGTATCCAACTCAATGTAGGGGATGAGCACCAGAACAACCCCCGATGTCGTATCCGGCAGGTCATCCAGCGAATCAATAGTGGCTGCCCCGTACGCATCACAGAACCTTTTAACCCCGTTCCACATATCATTGTGCGTCATGAAATCCTCTGTCGATGGCAGGAAGTGCACACACAACATTGAGAGAACCAGTACCAGAACAACCACACCCAACAAGAGGCTAGCCGTCCTCATCTCTGAAAACCCCCTCTATTATGGGCAAAGTGCATCTTCCCAGGCAATACCTCTACCTCGGTTACGTCCAGTCATAACAAGAAGTCCGTCACATCATCGAGATACCAGAACAAGGAGACACCACCAAAAAAGATCCTCGGTGGCTTCAGATTCCTGTAAATACTCATCAACCCGACAGAGCCTCCACTGCCTTCAGGGTTACAATCACCAGGAAGCTGGCAAAAAAGACAACGCCGACGGTATTGAGAATCTTGCGCGCCCTGGGATTGAAATAGACGTAGAGCAGCGTAATTACCAGATAAGCAATGACATTCACCGTGAAGTAGACTGCTATATCCTTTTCGCCCATGAAGGCCAGAATGGTATTTATCAGGCAGGTGACCACGGCAAGGAATACCACGTATTTATTGTATATCCTCAAGATGACAGTACCTCGAGAGCAATTCTGCTCTTTCCATTGCTATAGTCCTCGTCCTTGATTCTGACGGGGCGTCCCAGTGCCTCGCTTGATATTGCGGCCACAATGGAAGCTATCGGACTACCCAGGCAACGATAGTACCACACATCCTCATAGTGAAGCCGCGACCCTTTAATCTCCACGTCAACTGTACCGTCGGTTAGTCTGACAGCCACCGAAGTAGCGATATCAAGCACCCCGGTCAGAATATAGGTCACCGCAGCCTCGATTTCGCCGGACGTCGGTCCTGGCCTGGTCTCCAGCAAATCAATGTTCATGCTGCCTGCCGTAGTCACGGAGATTGCCATATCGCCGGGGTCACTTCCATACCTAACTATCAACCGCGCCGGTATCTTCCCCCTGATATGGAGAATGTCCTGGTTATCCGCCAAGGGTATCAGGGCCCTTGGGGAACCACCTGTTATTGTCGATGGCAGATAAACGGCCTTGCCCCTGAGCTCGAGTTCCTCAAGCAGAACCGCGGTATTTTGCATTCCGGTCTTCAGCATCAACTCACAAGCTTCAGGAGAGACTGGGGGTCTTGTACCAGCCAGAACAATAGAGGTGAAGCCAAGCATGATTGCCGATAGACCCAGAGCCGTGAATGGCACGGACCCGATGGCAAAGTAGGATATCGGCGCAAATGTGCCACCGGCCAGGCAGAGTACCAGACCCAGCATTCGGTAAGGATTTCTCATTCCAGTATGTCTCCTCGCAACAATCATGGGCAACTCAGTCATTATTGTCAAGATAGGATTATGCCGGAGAACTGCCAGGAGAAATCCGCAGTCAAGCCTCCCCAGCCTCGCGGAAACCGTCCATGTGACGCTCTACGTAATCAGTACTCGCCGACAAGCTTGCTCACGGAACAGGGAGACCGGGGATTGGGAGTTATCGCCTCTGTCTTGGGAAGGGTGGGCGTATCCCCGTAGACCGACGATGAGGATGCGTAGACCACCTTCCTGACCCCCTTGTCCCGGGCAGCCAGCAGTATATTCAGGGTACCGGTGGCATTCGCCTCGTGAGAGGCTAACGAATTGTCAATACTCCCGGGGGACACTGGCAATTGCGGCCTAGTGAAAAATGCAATGAGCACCTTCGAAAGCTTCCTGCAAGAGAGCAAGGTCGGTAATGCTGCCCTCAACGAACTCCACCTGGCCATTCTTGAGCAGGTGTTCTATGTTCTCCCTCTTGCCGGTAGACAGGTCGTCAAGGACGGTAACCCGGTATCCTCGCCTTACCAGTTCATCGACGATGTTTGAGCCGATGAAACCGGCCCCTCCGGTAACGACCGCTTTTTCTCCCTGACCCATATCTACTCCTGCTAGCTTCGCCTGATTAATCATAGCCCAACAAATGTCGAATGGCAAGAGGTCACAATCTCGAATTCAGGACTTGACATTCGAGTATCTCAGTAGTATACTCAGTACTAATGAACAGGTGTGATATTTGCGGTGTCGAGTTCAAAACCGCCCAGGGACTGGCCGGCCACAAACGCTTTCGCCACGGCCCTGCCGGACTGGCCAGCGAGCTTGAAACGACCCTTGTCAGCAGGCAGATTCACCGCAAGGTGTTCAGCCGCCTCAGTGATAGGCTGGCCGACAGGCTGGCGGATGCAATCATGGAAAGCCACGGTGAGGAGATGCTGGAGGTCTACCTGCTGGAACTCTCCCGTCAGGGAGTTGACCT
>DATKWT010000073.1 GCA_035529395.1 Dehalococcoidales bacterium
ATACCGGAGCGTTGCCTGCTGGTATCTGTATGCGTATCCCAACGAATCACATCGGAATCGGGCACAACAATGAAACGGGTGGGGGCCACCTACTCAGGAGCTGGTATCTCCCATTCCCGTCCAACACGTTCGTTGAACTTACACAGTGGAGCACCTTCGGGCAAACGGCGTTCGAAAGCCGGTGAGTAGCAGTTAATATTGCAGGAGTCACAGGCGATCACCTCATCGAACCGCCCTTCGCGCACCTTCTTTGGCCAGAATGGGTCACAGATAAGCTGGCGCCCGATCGCCACCATGTCTGCCCGTTCTTTGGTCAGTATGTCCTCGGCAATTTCCGGGGTGTTTATCTTGCCCACCGCGATTACCGGAATGCTGACTGCCTTCTTGATGGGTTCGGCAAGATAGACCAGTGACCCCATCTTGTTCCGCTTTACCGGAGAAACCGGCACCTTACCCCAACCACCGGTTGAGATGTCCAGGCAGTCCACCCCGGCCTTCTCAAGCTCCCGGGCATAGGTTATGCTATCGGCGTCGATTTCTCCGTCCTTCTCCAGTGCTCCCAGGCGAAACAATACCGGGAAGTCCGGACCGACAAATGCACGCACGGCGGTTACAAGGTCGATACCGAACTGCATTCGACCAGCCGGGCTGTCACCGTACTTGTCCGTGCGCCTGTTCAGGTCAGGATTGGTGAACTGGCAGGGGAGGTAAGCATGGGCACCGTGAAGCTCAACACAGTCGAAACCGGCATCTCGTACATTCCTTGCCCCTTTGGCAAACCGGTAGATGATGGCCTCTATCTCCGGTATAGTCAACTCGCGCATATCCTCTCTAGCCGAAGGTGCTATTCGCTCGCCGCTATCCGGGTACTTCTCTTGACTGGAGACCTGTGTACCACGACCCTGGGGAAAGCGGTTCGCTTGCCAGAGCTGGAGACCGATTTTACCCCCGGCCTCATGGACCTGGTCTGCAAACGCGCGTAGTCGTCCGATGAAGGCAGCTAATCCTTCGGCGCCATCCCACAACTCCTCACACGCCAGGTTATCTATCGCGGTATTGGCCGTTATAACCAGACCGGCACCACCCCTGGCGCGTTCTGCGTAGAACGACCGGGCTCGGCGATTGGTCAAGCCCATATTCATCTGAATAGCGGGGTACACAATCCTGTTCGGGACCTCCATGCCCCGGATGGTGATTGGCTCGAAGAGTTTCATGCTTTCCTCCTGTGTGCAGTCAGAGTAGCAACCCGGGTCCCAGTATCCCGGCTGTTCTCATGTTATCTCATAGCTGAACTGGACGTCAATGGTGGCTACTGCCCGGCGTGTACGTACCACGTGCATCAGACCGTGTTGACCTCAACGGCAAAGTGATGTATTGTTTGGGCACGTCAAACCCTCTAACCATGAAACAAGAGGAGGTTCCCGCTGTGGTCCTGCCCCTGGAAGGTACCAAGGAGAAGTGGTCCGGCCTGAATGCTGCCGGACTGCCTGGTCTGAAGGAAAGCGGAAGAAATAATCGAGACGGAGTAAAAAAATGATATACCTTGAGGAAACACTGAACCTGCTGCCGGCCAGTCCGGAGACCCTGGATAACTTCGTCGCCTTCGCCCGGGAGAAGTTCGTACCGGTCTGTAAGCGTCTCGGATGCCGGATGGTCATTGCCTGGTACAACGACCTGGAGTGGTTCTGCCAGGTGAAACAGGTGCTGGAATTCGATGACATGGCGGCGCTGCAGGACTTCCGTAGAAAAGCCAGTGAGGACCCGGCGTGGGGAGAGTACGCGGCACGGCTTGAAGAGTTCGCTCCCGAGCGGCGTTCGCGCTTGCTCGAACCACTGGCTCCCGTCTGGCCGGAGGTCCTGCACAAGGCCGCTGCCGAAAGCCGGGAGACGCCGGTGAGGGCGTATAGTCTGGCAATACTGGAAGTAGCCCCCAACCAGTGGGACGACTTTGTTGCCGGGCTGTCACAACCCCCGACCAATCTCCCCATAGTCTCCAGTTGGAGGCCTATCGCCGGGAGTCCCAATGAGGTCATCGACGTCTGGAAAGGGGCGATGCGGCTGACGGGATACGAACCGGTGGACGACAACATGCGGGAGTTCTTCCGAAACCTTCGGCCACGGGCACCCAAGGAACACCTGGTGCCGGTATTTGCCCTGCCGTACTCTGACCTGCTCTAGCAGGCTGATGAAAAAGGGGAGTCCAGAGGGGATTCGCCCCTTCTGAGGGGCGCCCCCTTATGCCAGGGGTCTGGGGGTGCCCCCCAGATACAATCTTTTCCCCCTTCCTGGCTAGGAAGGGGAAGGCCCCGCCTCTTCTGAGAGGCGCCCCATCTGGGCCGCACGGGGATTGGTCGAAAGGATTTTTCAGCACCCTGCTAGGAATATGCTTTGACAGTTCGCCGGGATAGAGGCTAGAATAACCGCAACCCCTGACCAATGTGAGCAGGGATTCAATATAAATCACAGGAGGTAATCCAATGCCGAAATCAGGGCGATTGAACAAGAAGAACATCGGCTTCAGCATGCCTGTTGATGCGCCCCTGTATAGCAAGCCGCCCATCTACTACAAGGATGTGGAGGCTATCTCCTTCACCTACGAGACTGACGAAGATGCAGTGCTCGATATACTTCCGGAGGGACTGGAAATCAACTCACCGCCAACGGCCAATCTGATATTCATCAAGTACCCCTTCAGCACACTGGGTCCTTACGATGAAGTGATTCTCGGTATCAGTTGCCTGTGGCAGGGAAAACCGAGATTCTACATTGCCCATATCGTACTTAATACCGATATACCGTTGGCGGCGGGCCGGGAAATCTGGGGATATCCCAAGAAACTGGCGCATATAACGCTGGAAAAAGAAGGTGACCTGATTACGGGGACCATGGAGCGGCCGCGGGGGAACCGCATCTGCACCGGTGTCATCAGACCGGAGACACCGATAGAGGTTGTCCAGGCCGAACCGGTCCCCGGAATGTCGTTAAGGGTTATTCCCAGCCCCGAGGAAGGGGAAGAACCTTCCCTTATGGACCTGGTTGAGGTCCCTCCAAATAGCACAACTAAAGAGGCATGGCAAGGGCCCGGCTTTGCGCAGTATAATTCTACCTCCACAATCGACCCCTGGCACCGGATTGCTGTCAAGAAACCGCTGATGGCCGTGTACCGGCGCTATGACCAGATTCTTAACTACGGAAAAGTCGTAAAACGATACTAAATGTGAAATCCTGACAGAAATACGAAGACTATTTACCAGTCTTCTTTTTGAATCACTATATACTGTGCTGCGTATTTCATCTAAACGGATGTGCATCGCAAACGAGAGACTTTCGTATGTGCTATTCTGGAAGTGAGGTATCGGCACCGTACCATAAGATGTGCCCGTACCTGTTTATCTCTAGCAGGATGATGGAAAAGGGGAGTACAGAGGGGGCACCCCTCTTCCGAGAGGGGCCGAAGCTCCCTTTGCCAGGGGTCTGGGGGTGCCCCCCAGATACAATCTTTCCCCCCTTCCGCAGAAGGCTCCTTCCTGGCTAGGAAGGGGGTCAGGGGGTTGGTCGAAAGAGTTTTTCAGCACCCTGCTAGGGTGAAGGTGAGGTGAGGTGAGGGTCAAGCTATCACGGGCAAGCCTACGAAGCGAATTCTGTGCTAAGGTCTCTGAACTCAGTGGGCAGGACCTTAACCTCTGCTACCAGTGCGGCAAGTGCTCCGCCGGTTGTCCCATGTCCTTTGCCATGGACCTGCTGCCGAACCAGGTAATGCGTCTGGTCCAGTTGGGCCTGGCTGAGGATATTGCCGGATGCAAGACAATCTGGCTATGCGCTTCCTGCCTGGCCTGCACAGTGCGCTGTCCCAGGGGAGTCGACATCGCCCGCGTGATGGAGGCCCTCAGGCTTCTATCGTTACGTAAAAATATCGACTTCGTTTCTCCCTCACAGATGGGTCAGGAGGCTATCGCCGAATTGCCCCAGATAGCCCTCGTCAGTGGTTTCAGGAAGTTTACCGGCTAGGATTAAGATGGAACTGAGTTATTACCCGGGGTGTACGCTCAAGACCAGGGCACGGAACTTCGAAGACTCAGCCATCGCTGCCATGTCGGTCCTGGGTGTCAATCTGGTAGAGCTACCCCGATGGAACTGCTGCGGTACTGTTTATTCCCTTGCGGATGACGACCTCGTGCACCACGTAGCGCCCGTTCGCAACCTGATACGTGTCCAGGAACAGGGGAGCAATCGAGTAGTTACCCTGTGCGCGTTCTGCTATAACACCCTGAAGCGGGCTGATATTCTAATGAAGAATAACCCGGAGAGTCGGGATACGCTCAACCGCTTTATGGACGAAGAGATTGATTACGACGGGCAGGTGGCGGTCGTCCACCTGCTGCAGGTATTAAGGGATGACCTGGGGTGGGAATTTATTGCCGGAAAGGTGAAAAGACCGATGGATGGCCTCAAAGTAGTCCCGTACTACGGTTGTACCCTGACACGCCCCGAGGGTGCCGCCATAGACCGCGTGGAGAGACCGGTGGTACTCCAGAACATGCTCAAGACCATTGGTGCCACGGTTATCGATTTCCCGCTGGCTACCGAATGTTGTGGTGCCTTCGAGATAGTAAATAACCCTGACTCTGTGAAGGAGCGTGCCCATACCATCCTGAATATGGCAACAGGGCTGGGAGCCGAGGCGATTGTCGTCAGTTGCCCACTGTGCAGTCACAACCTGGGGCAGGTACAGACTGGCATACCAATCATTTACTTCACCCAGTTACTGGCTCTTGCCCTGGGTGTGGAACCGGAACGCTGCGGGTTTGACCTGAACTTCGGAAATACCGAAGAGGTACTCTGCGAGAAAGGACTGCTTCCCGGCAGGACATAAAGTATGGAGAGGATAGGCATTTTTCTCTGCCACTGTAGCTTGAGCCCTCTGGTACTGTCGGCGACAGAACAGCTACGAGATGTCGTTTCTACCTTACCCGGAGTCGTCCATGCCGAGAGCTGTCCGGACCTGTGCCTGGACCCGGGACAATCACTGGTGAAGAGTGTGGTGGTGGAAAAGAAGCTGGATGGAGTGGTCCTGGCCAGTTGCTCGCCGTCGCTATACGAAAGGGCCTTTCACGAAGCGATGTCTTCAGCAGGTCTGGAGAGAGACCGGAGTCGGCTGGTAGATTTGAGACCTCACGGAAAGCAGGAGACAACCGTTGAGGGTACGATAAACATCGATGAGGCAACCGGGCGAATCTCCGGTGCGGTGAAGGAATTACGCGATGGTAAGCCTTCTTCGATTGTTACCGTTCCTGTCACGAAACGGGCGCTGGTCATCGGTGGCGGAATTGCCGGTATACAGGCTGCGCTGGATATTGCTGACGCCGGGTACCAGGTGCTTCTGGTAGAGAGGTCACCGAGTATCGGGGGGCATATGGCCCAGTATTCCGAGGTCTTCCCTACACTGGACTGTCCGCAGTGTATCCTGACACCGAAGATGGTGGAGGTCGGTCAACACCCGAATATCATTCTGCTCACATACGCCGAGGTGCAGCAGGTAAGTGGTACTGCCGGAAATTTCCGGGTCCGGATTATGCAGAAAGCGAGGAAAGTGAACACTGACATCTGCACCGGTTGTGGTGTTTGCTGGCAGAAATGCCCGGAAAACGTGCCCTCGGAATACGAGTCTGGTGTGGCAGAGCGTAAAGCCATTTACATTCCGTTTCCGCAAGCTGTACCGGCCAAAGCCGTGATTGATACCGAGCACTGTCGCTATATCCGGTACCAGCAGTTCATTGAAAACAAGGAGGAGGGCAAGAAACCGCCTCAGTGCCGTATTTGTGAGCGACTCTGTCCCGCTGGAGCAATCGATTGGGAGCAGCAACCGGAGATATTAACCGAAGAAGTTGGCGCTATTGTCGTGGCCACCGGTTTTGAGCTTATGCCAATGGAGCGGATACCGGAATACGCCGAAGACCCGGACGTCATTGACGGAATCCAGTTTGAGAGAATACTGGCACCCAATGGTCCTACTGCGGGAGCGCCGTTCAAGCCATCGGACATGGCAACCCCCAGGGAGGTAGTCTTCGTTTCCTGTGCCGGTTCGCGTGACCCGGAGCACGGAGTCTCGCACTGCTCGCGGGTGTGCTGCATGTACCTTGCCAAGCAGGCGCTGCTCTACAGGGAGGCTGTACCTGACGGGAAAGCCTATGTCTTCTATATCGATACCAGGACAACCGGCAAGCGCTATGAAGAGTTCCTGCAACGGGTGGTAGACGAAGGAACACAGTATATCAGGGGAAAGGTATCACGGATATTCCGGAACGGTGAGAAGCTGGTGGTCATGGGTGCGGATACCCTGTCCGGACGTCAGGTGGAGGTCTCCTGCGACCTGGTAGTCCTTGGCATGGCAATACTTCCCAGCCCGGGAATTGAAGACCTGGCCGGGAAACTGGGCATTGACGTCAATATGTATGGTTTTATCATGGAGAACCACCCGAAGTTAAGTCCGTTGGAAACAACGCGTCCGGGTATTTTCCTGGCGGGCGCGGCGCAGGGCCCCAAGGATATACCGGACTCGGTTGCCCAGGGGAGTGGTGCGGCTGCCAAGGTGCTGTCGCTCTTTTCTCATGACGAAATGACGAGCGAGTTACTACCGGTGATGCATAATGGGTAGGGGACTGAAGAGGATAGGTGTCTTTGTCTGCCATTGCGGTACCAATATTGCCGGGACGGTTGACGTACCGCGTGTGGTTGAAGAAATCTCCCGGTATCCCGGCGTGGTTCATGCTGAAGACTATATGTACATGTGCTCCGACCCGGGGCAGGACCTGCTGAGAAAGCAGATTCGTGAGAATGCCCTTACCGGCGTTATCATCGCCAGTTGCACGCCCACTATGCACGAGCGAACGTTCCGGAAGGCGGCTTCGCTGGAAGGCGTCAATCCCTATCATGTCGAAATAGCCAACATCAGGGAGCAGTGCAGCTGGCCTCACGTCAGGGAGAAAGAGACCGCCACCAGAAAAGCAATCGCCATAGTCAGGACTACGATTGAGAAACTGCGCCTCGATATGGAACTCACACCGTCGGTTACACCACTAACCAAGCGCGCCCTGGTAATAGGGGGTGGGATTGCCGGTATTCAGGCAGCCTTGGATATTGCCAACGGTGGTCACGAGGTTATCCTTGTAGAGCGTGATGCCGCCATTGGTGGTCATGCCCGGCAACTGGCGGGTACTTTTCCCACCCTGGAGAGAACTGGCTGCCTTATTGCACCAAAATTAGACGAGGTTGCGCATCACCCCCTGATAAAGGTATATACCTGCTCGGATGTGGAGGAAGTCAGCGGGTACATAGGGAACTTCACAGCACAGATTCGAAACAGGGCTTGCTTTGTAGACAGGGGCCGATGTACTGCCTGTGGGTTGTGTCTGGACAGGTGTCCGGTATCCGTGCCATCGGAGTTTGACCGGGGGCTTTCCCGGCGAAAAGCGATTGAGATACCGGCACTCGGTGCAGTACCCTTCCGACCACGTATAGACGCTACTAAGTGCCTTCACTTCAATGATGGGGAGTGTAGTGCCTGCCAGGAAATCTGTCCTGCGGGAGCGATTGACTTCGCAGATGAGGATACGTTTGTCGATGAAGCAGTGGGCGCAATCATTGCTGCCCCCGGATATGACCTGCTGCCACCGGACCGTACCGCGGCCATCCCTCGGGACCCTGATATTATCGATGGCCTTCAGTTTGAGAGAATTCTTTCGCCAACAGGTCCTACCGGAGGTGAAATCAGGAGACCTTCCGATGGCCGGATACCGCAGGAAATAGTCTTCATCTCCTGTGTCGGGTCGCGAGACCCTGAAAATGGTGTGCCGTATTGTTCTCGCGTCTGCTGTATGTATATCGCCAAGCAGGCCCTGCTCTACCGGCAGTCTGTCCCCGAGGGTCAGGCATATATTTTCTACACGGATATGCGTTCCGATGCCAGGGACTTCGAGGAATTCGTGCAGGGAGCAATGAATGATAGTGGCATCCTCTATCTGCGGGGTGATACACCGACGATGCTACGCGATGGCGATAATATTCGGATACTGGGAGTGGATACGCTGGCTGCGAAAGATATAGAAATTTCTGCCGACCTGGTGGTGCTGGCAAGGGCAATAATACCTCGTGCCATCACCAAAGAGCTAGGCAGGACACTGAACATCGCCTCCGACGAGCAAGGTTTCCTTACAGAGGCACATATTAAGCTCCGCCCCGTGGAAACTCTGACTGCCGGTATCTTCCTGGCCGGTACGGCACAGTGGCCACGAGACATACCGGACACCATAACCTCGGCAAGCGGCGCTGCCAGCAAGGTATTGTCACTCTTTTCTCAGGGTGAACTTCTACGCGAACCTGTAGTTGCATCGGTAGATGAAGAGACCTGTACCGGCTGCGGACAGTGTGTTTCGGTCTGTACCTACCATGCAATAGAGGTAGATGCAAGGACGAAAGTTGCCATTGTTAACGAGGCATTATGCGAAGGCTGTGGTGCCTGTTCTGTAACCTGCCCTTCCAAGGCAATGCAACTGAAGAACTGGACTCACCGGCAGTATTTTGCGATGATTGATGTGGCTGTCCGGTGATAAATGCACAGGAAATCCACGGAGAGTGCTGATGAGTGAGATAGAAGACAAACGGGGCCGGAGTGAGCAGAGCAAAAGCCTGCCGGCCGGACCTCGGAGTACCACCGGAACCGGTAAGCTGATTCCGGTATACGTCATGGGCAAGCAGTACATGGTCCCGGAGACGCTGACCATTATGAAAGCCATGGAGTACGCCGGGTTCAAATTTATCCGTGGCTGCGGCTGCCGGGGTGGTATCTGCGGGGCCTGTGCCACAGTGTACCGTAAGGAAGGTGAGTATAAGCTTCGCGTTGGGCTTGCCTGCCAGACGGTAGTCGAACCGAACATGTACCTGACACAAATCCCGTTCTATCCGGCAAATCGCGCTCGTTACGACTTCTCCAAACTTACGTCGGCCCCGGAAGAGATATACAAGCTCTACCCGGAGCTGTTCCGCTGCATTGCCTGCAACCTCTGCACCAAAGCCTGTCCGATGGATGTTCAGATGATGGACGTTATCTCCGCACTCAAGCAAGGGGATATTGCCAGGGCAGCCATGCTTTCGTTTAGCTGTATCCAGTGTGGCCTGTGTGCCAGTCGGTGCATGGGTGAACTACCCCAGTATCATATCGCCCAGCTGGCCAGGAGGATATACGGGAGTAAAATTGTTCCCCGAGCCGAACACCTGGGCCGGGCAGTCAAAGCTATTAACGAAGGCAGACATGAGGAATGGTTGAGAATGCTCATGAAGATGAGCGAAGAGGAACTACACAGTAGATACCAGGAGCGTGAGATGGAACCCCCAATGGCCGGTGAAGACTGGGTCCCGGTCAATGCTGAATACCTCTAGGAGCAGAGCATGTCATACACACCGGAACTGCAAGAACTCATAAAGGCCGTAGAAAAAACCAGACCGGAAAGGATAGCCAGGAAGCAGCGGGGAGAGGAATTCTCCGCGATGTCCCTTGAGGAGCGTGATGCAATCCTCAAGAAGTACCACCCGGACCACCAGCCAACCGGTCGGCGGGCTTTGAAGGTGGGGCCTAACAAGGGCTACATTGTGCCGGATGAGTTTGCCGATATCTTTGAAGCCAGGAGCCGGGTCGACCCGGACATAGTGGACCTGTCGAATCCATCTATCGATACCGATGTCCTCATTATCGGGGGAGGGGGAGCCGGCACAGCAGCCGCACTTCTTGCTGATGAGGAGGGAGCGCAGATAGTCATTGCTACCAAACTCCGTCATGGTGACGCCAATACCATGATGGCGGAGGGCGGCATCCAGGCGGCATCCAAAACGGAAAAGGACTCTCCTTATTTCCACTACCTGGACGTAATGGGTGGCGGCCACTTCAAATGCGTCCCGGAGCTGGTGTACACACTGGTTACTCAGGCACCCGATGTTCTACAGTGGCTGGAAAAGCTGGGGATGATGTTCGACAAATACCCTGACGGCAGGTTGAACTCCATGCACGGCGGTGGTACCAGCCGGAAGAGAATGCACTCTTCCGGAGACATCACCGGCGCCGAGATTATGCGCACAATACGGGACGAAGCGCGCAATCGTGAGAACATCACGGTGATGGAGTTTGTTCCTGCGGTGGAGTTGCTGTTGGACGAACACGGGCACTGTGCCGGCGCCCTGCTCTACAACCTGGAAACCGAGGAGTATATTGTGGTCAGGGCCAAAGCCACAATACTGGCTGCCGGTGGTAGCGGTCGATTACATATCCGGGGATTCATGACTACCAACCATTACGGGGCTACGGCGGACGGTCTCGTTATGGGCTACCGGGCTGGTGTAGAGGTATCTTTCCTGCATACCGTCCAGTACCATCCTACCGGAGCAGTGTTCCCGGAGCAGGTAGAAGGCCTGCTGATTACCGAGAAGTTCCGTGGCGCGGGCGCGAACATGGTGAACATCCAGGGCAACCAGTTCGTCAACGAGCGAGAGCCACGGGACGTGGAATCTGCCGCCTTCATCAGGGAGTGTCTGGAGAGGAAGTTGGGAGTTCCTACGCCTGCGGGCCGGCTGGGTATCTGGCTGGACTCACCGATGATTGATGCCCTGTCCGGAGAAGGTACCGTGGAGAGAGAGTTCCCGGGTAAGTCCATTCTCTTTCGGAGGCAGGGGATAGATATCTCAAAGGAGCCGATGCTGGTCTACCCCACGCTTCACTATCAGAACGGCGGGTTAAAGATAGATTCCGATTGTCGCACATCCATCCCCGGACTTCTGGCCGCCGGTGAAGTCACCGGTGGAATCCATGGTGAGAACCGCCTGATGGGTAATTCCCTGCTTGACGTGCTCGTTTTCGGGAGAATAGCCGGGAGTAACGCCGCCACTTTCGCCCGCGAAAATGCTGCTAAAGGCAAACTGACCCTTGACCACGTCCGTGACTTTCATCGGGAGTTAGAGACAGCAGGCGCGGCCGACAGCAGGGTAGCCCCGATGCTCCTTCCTGATTACACCGACCCCGAGGTACGCAAGAAACAGCTCACCAGCCATTATCTGGGCACTCTGAGATAAGCCGGTTTCGGAGTCTTGCCTCCCGCGGTAAATGCTCATGGTGGATATTGTTGTCCGCCGTTAACGGAGCATTGTCGAAGCTATTACAGGCGTGTCGACTTTATAAGACACTACACTGCACTTATCAATATACCTCGTGGATATTAAGATCCGGAGAAATAAGGTAAAGATTAACTAACGGTGAGCGAAAGTATCGGTAAATAAATGCAGGTATGCGAAAGTGGCTTCAACCTGTGCGAGGTAACCGCCATGCTACCCGGGTACGATGCAGTTCAGTGGAAGATGCCCAGTCCGGACAGGATTGCCAGTATTCCGGAGCAGAAAACAATGGCTATCGAGAGCATCCTGAAGAAATGTTCGTTTATTTTGCGAAATGCCAGCATTCCAATGCCGACACCGACCAACATCGCGGGCGCAAGAGACACTGCGGTTACAACCAAAGGGATATCTACCAGCCCGGCAATGAAAAGGCCTAACAGTGTGAACAGGGAGGCAACGAGGAAGTACGCAGCCAGGCTGGGGTGAATCACCTCCTTGGGCCACTTCTGGTTATGCATGAAAAGAACAACCGGTGGACCTCCCAGGCTGGTTGAGCTGTTGAGAATGCCACTGAGGAAACCGGCGACCACGGCAATTGGTTTCTCTCTCTGGAAGGTTCTGGAGAAACCGATGGCAAGAGGTACGGCGAAAAACACGATTACTGCTCCGATGAGGACCTTCAGTGCGGAAGGGCTGATGGCCGTTATCACCAGCACTCCCAGAGGGATACCCATCAGGCTACCGGCAATCATGGAAAGAATCCTTCTCAGGTCCAATCCTCTGAATGAAGAACCCAGGACCATGATATGGCTGAGCACACCAAGAATCAGGCTGACAACGACCACGGACTTAGGTTCGAGAATAAAGAGAAGAATCGGCGCCAGAACAAGGGCTAGGCCAAACCCTGCTGTCCCACGAACAAGGGCAGCGATGAGAACCGCGGCCAGGGCGAGAAACCACTGAAGGCTGAAGATATCCAGAGAATGCATGGTGTCTGTTTCACATTCAGGCTATAAGCTTATGGTTGTACTGAATGATAACACAAATGACCGGGTTCGCACTTGTGGGGTCAGGATAGTCCGGGTATAACGGTATGCAATTTGAAAGCGAAGAAATAGGAGGGAGAGGGCTGGGCAGGCGCTATGGGGACTGTTCTTTTTCCCCGGTAAGTTGGTCTATCTCGTGGGTGGCAGTCTCACTCAACACCGGGTCACTGGTCATGGTAATGAACTTCTCGAAATCTGCTATTGCCTCGTCCTTCATTCCCATGTCCTTGTAGGCAAGAGCACGGTGGAAGAATGCCAGGGCCCGGTTAGGGTTGATTTCCAGGGCCTTGTTGCTGTCGGCCACTGCAAGGTGCGATTTGCCGAGACCGATGTAGGCTCCAGCCCGGTTGATATACGCCTCGGCGATGCTGCGGTCAATCTCAATAGCCCTTGCACAGTCGGCTACAGCCAGTTCATACTTACCCTGGGCGTTGTAGGCGTAGGCGCGATTGGTGTAAGCAAGAGCCAGTTCTGAATCAAGAGAGATGGCTTTGGTGCAGTCGGCTATGGACTGGTCATACTTCTCCAGGCTGGCATAGGCAGCCGCTCGGTTGATGTAGGCCCTGGCCATGGCGGGGTCGACATCGATGGCCAAGGTATACTCACTTACTGCCTCTTCAAAGCGCCCTTTAGCAGCCATTTCATAAGCCCGGTCAAAATACCACACTGCGGAACCTTCCGGTGGAGCCGAGCAGCTTGTGAGTATGCCCATAATAACAAGCGACATTACCATGAAGAGGATGATGCCGCGTTGAATCATTATTGACCTCTCTGTGAACAAGTCAGTATCAGTGTCTACGGTACTGAAACGATAACATTACCAGTCGGGAGTGTCAACCTTGACTGAGCCTGCGGAACGGTGCTGTTGATGGTTATTACTTAACGGGAGTGAGCTACTTACGTGAGGAACCCTGTCTCCTGATTATCAGGTAGTATATCGGTAAGGCGATAATGACGACACCGGCACCGGGGGTTATCCACCACCAGGCGAAAGTCGAAGTCTTCACGAAGTGAGCGTTTACCTCCCGGACCGAGTTCATAGCCAGGGTGACCGGGTTGTCCCGGCCGGAAATATCACCGCTCCAGTGACTGAACCGATATCCCTCGTCGGCATTGGCATTTAGTGTGACTTGTGTTCCCATAGCGTAGCCTTCTCCGGTACCGGGTTGCGGTTCCACGGTAACCTCGCCGCCAGTATTTGTGTCGACTTGGACCGTCAGGGCATAGGTTGCCATTGAAAAAACGGCGGTGACGCTCTTAGTGCAACTCATCGTGAGCTCGACCGTTTCATTGTTACCACTAGCGGAACCGACCCAGTTGACCAACCGGTAACCGGGTGCCGGTATTGCCTTGAGACTCACGGAGTAGTCGGCCGAATAAGTGTAATCCATAGGGTATTCGTCCGGTACCAGCGATTCCACCTGGATATCGCCGCCTTCTGCCGGGCTGACATCGACCGTCAGCCTGAATGACTGCCCCGGTCAGCCAGCTTCAACTGGCCTGGCTGCCAGCAGCGTGGCCGCTACTAGCGGTATCACCAGGGCAATTATCAGACGCAGTGGCATACTTTTTAGTAATCCTGTCATAAGCGACATATTATCCTACAGCCATAGACAGTCATGCCCATCCGCACTCTAGAGAAGTCTCGCTGGCATGACTCTATATCCTGCGACTCCAAGCCTGATTGGGGCGAATGGTTCAATATTCCCCCCAATCACAGCTCTCTGCACCGCTATACTGTCTGTTCCAGACTAGGGCCCGGCCAGTTCGTAGAGCTGCCGGATGGCGAACTTGACATAATTATCACACTTATCACGCCATATCTCCGAGTCGCGGAACTTACGGTACCCTTCCGGCAATGAAAAATCAATACCCAGTAACTCACCGCAAGCTATTGAGCCAAACTCATCCAGGAATCTTGAGACGAAGAGTCTGGCATCACGACGAGCGGTCTCACGGGCCTCGTTAGCTCGTTCCTTATCACTGATAGGGCAGCGGTGGCGTAGTCCCAGACAGACCGCTGCTGCTGAAACGGCACCGCATGGAGCCTTTTGCTGTCCGGCGATGCCGCCGTTAAAGGCGGTGGATGCCCAGAGCACGTCCTCCGGACCAAGTTCTTCTGCTTCCCACATAACTTGCAGGACGCTGGGCCCTCAGTGAAAGCCTCCATGCATGTGCTCAAGCCCCCGCTCCAGGGCTTCTTCAAGTGACATCTTAAATGGCATTGCTTGTTACCCTCCCGCTTCGTTTCTTACTATTAATGCTTCCTGATAATCAGTACGCCGTGTGCTTATTGCTACAGTCCAAAGATACGGGCAGCATTGCCGCCGAGTATAGCATCTACTTCTTCTTCGGTAAAAGTAATGCCGTCAGCACCTCTGGTCGTGAGACCTTTGATAATCCCCACCCAATCCCGGTTGCTTACTATGGGTTCGAATACAGGACCATCGCTGGCAAAGAGCACTTGCTCCGGACCAAGGATATCCAGAATCTCCCGCAGGTAGCGGCGGAAAAGACCCGGCTTACTGACAAACATCAACTGCCACATGGCCAGGTCGCCGGTGATATTACTCTTGTACTTCGCCAGAGCCGCCCAGTCGTGCCACCAGATGTGCCCCATGTGGGCGGCAATAATTTCGATGTTGGGGAAATCGAGCGCGATGTCATCGAGGTAAATCGGCATGGCGTACTTGGCGCGGGACCGCGGCAGCGGGGAGCAGTGTGTCAGTAGTGGCATACCCAGCTCATTAGCCACCTCAAGCACTGCATAGGCCTCAGGGCTATTAGGATAGTAGCCGTTATCGGGGTGCCATTTCAGGCCATTCATGCCGAATTCTTCGATACACTTGCGGAACAGGGCAGGGGCTTCGGGTCTTCTGGGGTCGATACCAGCCAGGGAGATGAGCCGGCCGCGGTGTTTGGCGGCAGCCTTTGCGCAGTAATCATTGATGCGTAGGACACGCTCATTGTCTATACCGAAGTCCACGTTATCGACCACGCAGATTGCGGTGACATCAATGCCGTTCTCGTCCATCCGTCTGACAAGTTTGTCGCATTCGGGGTCATCCATCAGGTCACGATAGACCGGTAGAACATCCTCCAGGGATTTCTTGACACCGGCCCTTTCGGCATCGAGAAGAAGGCCGGAGGCCATGTTCCGGGCAATGTCGTCACTGGCGGGCAGGCGCATGTAGTGATAATGGACGTCAATAACCAATTCCCCCTCCTTTTCCCGGGAAACGTGCTGCTCAGCTATCTTGCCCCTGAGACAGAGTCTACAGGTGTTCATTACCTCTGTCAATATGATAGTGTGCGGGGTGGAGTTCTTACGTGGCCAGGTACCGCAGGGACACCGGGCAAGGATTACTCTATAATGATGTTTGACCGTCATGGAGGTGAATGCTGGCAGCTAATGGTACATCCGGTTACCTGGTGAAGCTTAAGGGCGCTTTCATCTCCGGGATAAAGAAAGGGTGGGGTAGCTTCCTCTGGATATGCAAGGTCATTATCCCTGTCTCTTTCCTGGTTATGCTGCTGCAGTGGTCTGGCTGGCTATACCATGCGGAGGTGGTGCTGAAGCCGCTGATGGGGTGGCTTGGCCTGCCCAGTGAAGCGGCACTGCCGATAATCAGCGGTATGACAATCAATGTATACGCCGCCATAGCAACGATGACGGTTCTTCCCTTCAGCATCGGCCAGATGACACTTATCGCCGTTTTTGTCTTGATTGCGCATAACCTGATTATGGAAGGGCTTATCCAGCACCGGTCCGGAATCAATGCCGCCAGGGTAACACTGGTACGCCTTGCGGCTGCTATTGTCACTGTGCTGATTGTCTCTCAGTTCCTGGGTAATACATCCGAGATTATTTCCGGAGTGGCAGGCCTCACTACCGGTGCTCCGATTCTCGAAACCATGGGGCAGTGGGCCCTGGACACTCTCATCCTGCTGGCCAAGATATTCGGCATCATAATGGCTATCATGATAGCCCTGGAATCCCTGATGTGGCTCGGCTGGACGGACAGGCTATTCAATATCTCCCGGCCACTGATGAAGATAATCGGGCTATCCGATAGGGCGGCGATGCTCTGGGTGACTGCAGTTGTCTTCGGTCTCATGTACGGCGGGGCCGTTATTCAGGAAAGGGCAAGGCAAGGGGACTTGACAAAGGCAGAGCTGGAGCACCTTCATGTCTCAATCGGCATCAACCACAGCATGGTAGAAGACCCGGTCCTGTTCATGGCCTTGGGCATTAACGGTTTGTGGTTGTGGGTGCCCAAACTGGTAATGGCCGCCGTGGCTGTCCATGTATTCCGCCTGGCTGAGTACCTTGGCAGGTCGCTCCGTAGAAGGGGCCGAATGCCCGGGTAGCGGGCATTCCGCTAGTCTAGTGTCTCATATATATCTTTACGTATGATGGATGTTGATGTCATTCCAGCGCAGGCTGGAATCCAGGGGGCAAACACGTATCCCGGAACGAGTCTAACAGGGTGATGAAAAAGGGGAGTCCAGAGGGGCTTCGCCCCTTCTTAGGGGCGCCCCCTCTTCTGAGAGGGGCCCCGCCTCTTCTGAGAGGCGCCCCCTTCTGGCAGGGGTCTCTGGGCGTCATTCTTAAAGAATGACGTTAGCAGAATCGGAAACCAGACTCTGCCGGTGTCCCCCAGATATAATCTTTCCCCCCTTCCTCGGTAGGAAGGCTTTTCCTGGACAGGAAGGGGAAGGCGCCGCCCCTTCTGAGGGGCGCTCCATCTGGGCCGCACGGGGATTGGTCGAAAGGGTTTTTCATAGGCTTGCTAGAATGACAGGGACTGTAAAGGCATTTGTAAGACACTACACTAGTGACCGGTGCCGGCAGGGGGTTCTGCTCCGGGGTGGATATGGCAAGTTGATAGGCGAAATGTCGGTTAGTATGTCTAACGAAAAGATTACCGACCTGGTGGCAGAGAAGGTCCTTCGATGACGTTAGTACCGCCTCCGGCAAGCGCTGACGGCGAGTCTGCTGAGGAGCAGAGTACGCCTGCAATAGAAATGCCACTGCAGGAGACTGTTACCGGACGCCGTCTCTCAGCAAGACAGCGGGTGCTCCTGTTCGTTGCCATCGTTTTTCCGGCGACGTGGCTTATCGATCTGGTTAACTGGCGCCTTGGTGGAACCGATAACCTGGTTGTCTTTCCCATATTAATGATACTGGCGATGTTCGTTCCCGCGCTCGCTGCTGCTATCATTCTGCAGTTCGTCACCAGGGAAGGGCTACGAGGTGCGGCGGTACGCTGGGGAAGGAAGCGCAACATAGCCTACGCTTACCTGCTAATGCTGGGCATCGCCGCGGTCACCTACGGTATTACGCTGGCGGTGGGTTGGGGCCGGATAGACGGCGATGCCGCCACGCTACGAGACTTCCTGGACACTCTCGGCGTCGCCGCTGATATCTCACCGTCTATCCTGCTCGGTGCCGTCGGATTCACCATACTGGTTGGCGGCGTCTTGATGAACTCGCTCTACGCTTTCGGCGAAGAACTGGGGTGGCGAGGCTTCCTCCTCCCCAGTCTCCTTCACATCGGGAAGATGAAGGCTTGTCTCATCTCAGGGGCTATCTGGGGTATATGGCACGCCCCTCTCATCCTGATGGGCCATCTCTATCCGGGCCACCCCTTACTGGGGATATTGATGATAACGGTGATGTGCGTGCTGCTCGGCGTCATCTTTGGGTGGCTTTGGATCAGCACGAACAGTATTATCCCTCCCATCATAGCCCACGCCGCACTAAACGCCCAACTCCTGGCCTACTTCCCCTCTTTCCTCTTCGCTGACATCGACCCCCTCCTCGGTGGCGGTACCGGCATCATCGGCCTTGGGGTGATGGCGGCGGTTGTCCTCTGGCTGTGGCTCAGCGGTCGCTTGCGCTAG
>DATKWT010000074.1 GCA_035529395.1 Dehalococcoidales bacterium
TCGACATGTCACGGATGATAAGTGGGCCCAACACCGGGCCCGAGCTGCGTCTTTACCATCTTCTGTGCCATCTCAACAAATTCACAGAGCAGAGGACGAGTATCCCGTGGGTCGATAATGTCGACGCCGCTAGCCTCAGCGGTTCGGAATGGTGAGGTTATTGCCTGGAGTTTCCGCTCTATCTCCTGGAGCCTGGCCTCAGGGTCGGGAGCATTCTCTACGTCACGACGGTACGCAGCCAATGCCCCTCCTTCGATATGCATCGAACCCCAGTGTGCCGAAGGCCAGGCGTAACGACGATACATCCCACCGGCCCGATACTGAAGACTGCCCGCCACTCCGTATGCCTGGCGGATGATGAATGATATCCAGGGCATCCTGGTCTCAGCGGTGGCGCATACGATTCTGGCTCCGGCCCGCTCAATCCCCAGCTTTTCGGACTCGATACCCACCATGAACCCCGGTTCATCCGTCAAGCAGACCATCGGCAGGTGGAATGTGTCCAGCAACTGCAGGAAGCGAATAACCTTGTCACCCGCGGCAACGTCCATGGCACCACCGAGGTGCTTCGGGTTGTTGATCATGGTGCCCACAGGGTAGCCGTTTACACGTGCCAGACCGACTATACGTGACTTGCCGTAGTCCGGTGATATTTCGAAGAATGAGTCACGGTCCAGAACGCACTTCAGTATATGGTAGGCATCATAAGCCCTGTTTCGCTGTCGAGGTATGATTGAAAGCAACTCTTCATCGCGCCGGTTGGGATCGTCGACTGGCTCTAACCGCGGCGGCATCTCCCAGACATTGTCCGGCATATAGCTGAGGAAGCGCCGTATCATCTCGAAGGCTTCTTCTTCAGTTTCGGCCATATTGTCGATGACACCGCTGGTACGCGTGTGAATGCGGTAGTCCCCCAGGTCCTCCTTGGAGATATCGTAGCCCAGTGCCGCCTTGACCACGGGAGGGCCTCCGGGGAATATCTGGGCAATGTCCTTCACCATTACGGAGAAATGGGACATGCAGGCGATTACGGCATGTCCCCCGGCTACTGAGCCCAGCAGTGCCATGACAACCGGTACAACGTTCAGCAGACGCGCCGCAGGCAGCCAGCCCGGGTTGTCCGGAATATACGTCCTGCCCATCAGCTCGAAAGAACGCACGCTGCCGCCGGTGGCATCAAGCAGATTTACCGACGGCAATCGCCACTCCTGCGGTGTCGGGCTGCCGGGTGCCGAGCCGTGCGCCTCAGACTCCGAGGCGCCACCCCGAATGGTGAAATCGCCGCCACTGATGAAGACCCTCCGACCATTCAGTGTGCACAACCCGCTGACATTGTTCTTAGGTACGAACGACACCAGCCTGTCTTCCTCGTATGTCGGGGTGCCGGCGAGTTTGCCAATCTCCTGGAAAGAACCGGTGTCAACAAGCTTGGCGATACGCTCGCGGACTGTCAGCTTACCGCGCCTGTGCTGCCGCTCGATACCCTCCTGACCACCCATCTGCTCGGCAAGCTGTTGTCGGTACTTGAGCTCATCAATCTCGGGTTGCCATACCATCGTCAGGCCCCCTTTTAGTCCTGGCTCTCTGGTTATCCGTACGACGCTGGCTGTGGGAAACCCCCCTTGTGACGCCAATGCCTCAGAGCGTCGCCAGGTCTACAGTCTTCCCGGTTCGGTTTGACTCGTAGATACCCAGGATAGTCTTTATCGTGCCGAGGTTATCCCGTCCACTACTGATTGGCTCCTTGCCCGTCCGGCAGCACTCTGCAAAGTGTAATATCTCATTCGTGAAAGGGTTGTCACCGACCAGACCTTCACTCAGCGGTTCCAACTGAACGAAATTACCGTACCTGTTTACGGGTTCAACCCCCGGTTCATCTCGCTTTGGTGACGATACCATTGGCGGTCCAACCTGCTGCATTATAGTCTCGAGGGTCGGGGGTCCCGTGTAGAGTGCTCCATCTTCCCCAAAAATCTGGTATTGTATTGCTACGGGTGACCGGGATACTGTGAAGATCGAAAACGCAGTTCCGATGGCTCCGTTTTCAAATTCAAGTGTGGCACAGGCATAGTCCTCAGCGCCATTCACCATCGCCGGCCAGACCGATTTACAGACACCGCTAACTCTCCTGATATCACCAATGAAGTACCTCAGCAAGTCAATCATGTGGATTGTCAGTGTTATCAATACACCGCCACCGGCTCGCTCTCCATCATTCATCCAGTGTCCCGGTGGGTCTGACATTTTTGAGTTTATGATTGAGTCGCAGCGAGCAGCCTGAATCGTACCGAGTTCTCCCTCCTGAATCAACCGTTTAACAGCCTGGCTGTTGGGTGTATAGCGTATATCCTGGGCAACCATGAAGGTCACGCCGGCTGTGTTGGTTGCCTCCAGCATCTGACGGCACTCGTCCATAGTACGTCCCATTGCTTTCTCAAGGAGGACGTGCTTTCCGGCTTCCGCCGCGGCAACTACGTGAGGAAGGTGCTGGTCATGGATTGTGCAGATATCCACTGCATCGATATCCGCCTCACTCAGCATCTTTGTCGCGTCGGTATAGACCTTGTCGACACCGGCATCTTTGGCGTATTGCTGTGCCACGTCCTCGTAGATATCACATACGGCGGTTAGCCTGACCTTGTCCGGGAATTGTTGATAAGCCGGTAAATGTGCCCTACCCATGCGCCCTGTTCCTATTAGACCAACCTTAAGCGGTTCTGGCATACGTTACCTCTCTAAACATGATTACGTTCTGGCGGGGACGTAAACACATCGTCCCCGCCAGAACCGTCTGCTTCTTAATGAAACGGGACTATCAGTCTTGTTAGCCCTTAACCTTCTCCCACACGAAGTCGCCCCCGCCGCCGCCTATGTTCCTCTGGAAAACGCCGGGGGTAACAGAATTGGCCGGTATCAGGCCGGCCCAGCGGTCCTGTGGTCTGATGTAGACCTTGACCATGCCTGCCTGCCATTCCACGGGCTTAACGGGCTCTCCACCTCTACCGAACCAGTTGATCAAACAGGTGCCGCCATCTACAGGGTGGAATGTAAGGCAATTGCCCTGTCCAAACGACCCTCGTTCTCTTAAAGCGGCTTCATCCACCGAAGAATCCGGGGTCAATTCAAGGGACAGGCGGACCTCCCCTTCATAGATGGCCTCAGCCTTGGTCGGCGTAACCGTCATCTCGTCGCACACGTACTTGGGCAGTCCCCAGGCAACACCCATCCAGCACATCATCAGGTTCGGAACTGGCATGCTCACCACTAACCAGGCGTCTTTACCGTCGGGGCGCCTGGCCTTGGGCATGACAAAACCTTCCTGGTAGCGCGTCAGCGGGTTGCCGGTGTGGTTGTAGTCAACCATTATTACTCCCACTTCCGGCTTGTCCGGCATTGACAGAGGTTCATGCATGTATGAACGGTACAGGTCCAGGTCGGCCGGCTCCACCACGGTAAAGATACCGGATGTCCCGATGCCCGCCTTTGCCATCTCTGCGATTTTCTCCGGCGGAAGTTTAGGTACCACTCCGGTCCCCCTACCCCAGTTGATCATCTCATCGATGTTAGGATCGTCTATGAACTTCTGAGTCTGGTCCATAGTCGCCCTGCACCTGACAAGATACTCGTGCTCATCACGGATGTCCATGAGTCCCGCCGGCTTTGCCTTTTCTTTCGGTATGGTGATGTTTGTGACCATTGTTTTACCTCCCTGGTACATTGTATTACTACTGCATTCACCTTCTTAATGAAACGGGCCTATCCGTTCCGCTAGCCCTTTACTTTCTGCCACAGGTAGTCGCTCCCGCCAGTAGCTAAGAACCTCTGGTAAACACCAGGGACAACAGAGTTGGCTGGTATCAGCCCAGCCCAGGGGTCCTCTGGCCTCATGTAGACCTTGACCATGCCTGCCTGCCATTCTGCGACTTTATAACTTTCACCGCCTCTACTGGTTATCCTGAACAAACAGGCACCGCCCTTGTCTACGTGGAACGAACACTCCTTCCCAAATTCAAATACCCCTCGCTCCTTTAAAGCGGCTTCATCTACACCACCCGGTGTAAATTCCAGAGACAGACGAACCTCACCCTCATATATGACCTCAGCTTTGGTCGGCGTCACCGTCATTTCATCAGCCACGTACTTGGGCCATCCCCAGACGACACCCATATAGCACATCAGCAGATTTGGCACCGGCACGCTTATCACTAACCAGGCCTCCTTGCCATCGGGACACATAGCCTTGACCGTCACCCGGCCTTCCTGAAAGCGCGTTATCGGGTTGGAACGATTGAAGTCCCACAGTGATACTCCCACCTCAGGCTTCTCCGGCATTGACAGCGGCGGGTATATAAATGAACGGTACAGTTCCAGGTCAACTGGCTCAACCATAATAGAGATGCCGGCTGACCCAATTCCAGCCTTAATTTGCTCCTCGAGCTTCTCCGGCGAAAGCTTAGATACTGCTCCAGGGCCAGCACCCCAGTTGATGAGCTCATCCCGGGTAGGGTCGGCAATAAATGCCCCGGTTACGTCCATT
>DATKWT010000075.1 GCA_035529395.1 Dehalococcoidales bacterium
ACACCGGCAGAATCTGGTTTCGGATTCTGCTAACGTCATTCTGTAAGAATGACGCCCAGACACCCCTGCCAAAAGGAGCGCCTCTCAGAAGAGGCGGGGCCCCTCAGAAGGGGCGGGATCCCTCTGGACTCCCCTTTTTCATCACCCTGTTAGACTCGATCCGGGATACGTGTTTGCCCCCTGGATTCCAGCCTGCGCTGGAATGACATCAACATCCATCATACGTAAAGATATATACGAGACACTACACTAGAAGAGGTCGGCACTCCCGGCCTCTTTCGCTTTTTCAGGGGAAGAAACGAAAAGCACTGGCTCTTCAGACCCTGACAATCATACCAGGGAAATCTCAGTGGCTATCGTCTTGTGTCTGCCTGCTGCGGACCGGAGACATCATCAGCGCCGCAACGACTGCTGCTACCGGTATCGCGGACATGGCAAGCCATATGCCCTGATAGCTACCCCAGGTGTCGAAAACCCAGCCTGCCAGGGCCGGGCCTCCGATGCTCCCTGCCATGTTTATGCCAATAACCAGGCCAAAGACGGTGCCGAAGCTGCGACGACCGAAGTACTCCTGAATCAGCGAAGGTCTCATTACATTGAGCCCGCCGTATCCAATCCCGAAGAAAACCAGAAAAGGCACCAGTAACCACGTGCCGGCGGTGGCGGTGTATCCAAAACAGAACATTCCCAGGCTCATCATGGAGAAACCGACCGCCGTGGTCATTTTCCGGTTGAACCGGTCACCAAGCCAGCCGAAACTAAGTCTGCCGAGGATGCTGGTCAGCGGGATGGCGGTTGCCACGATACTTGAAGTTGACCGTGCCATGCCGATGCTGCTCAGGTAGGGCATGACGTGGGTGATAATGGCTGTCACCAGAAAGACATGGCAGGTGAAGGCGAGGGCCACAATCCAGAAGGTGACGCTCTTGAGGACTTGCCTGACACCGATGTCCGCAATGTCAGGCTCCGACGGGGTAATAGCAGGAACACCATCAGCAGATAGGTTTCGGTCTGCTGTCTCTCCGTCCGGCAGATAGCCGTATTGCTCCGGCTTGTGGCGGAAGACTCTGGAGAGCAGCACCGGTATAAAGAGCATCCCCGCGGCAAGGAGCATAATTGTCGGGCGCCAGTCGTAGGTTTCAATCAGCTTGACCAGTGCCGGTACCATCAAGCCACCGAAGCCGAAGCCGCAGACGGCTATACCACTGGCGATGCCCACTCTACGCCGAAACCAGTTGGCCACCGCCGTCATAAGGACAGTCATGGTGCAGGTGCTCATGCCAATGGCGATAAGAACAAAGGCACCGTAAAACATACCGAGAGAAGTAGTCTGGCTGAGCATGTACAGTCCCAGAGAGCCCAGAATTGCCCCACCAAATATCAGTCTCCTCGGACCCCAGCGGTCGGTCAGGATGCCAACCAGTGGGGCCAATAAGCCCATTTCCATGCCACGCAGTGAGGCGGCCAGTGATATATGTGTGTAGCTCCAACCCATCTCGTTGGCTACCGGTTCGAAGATGGCCGTGAACCCGTAGAATACCCCGCCACCAACGTACAGTGCGATTGCAAATGAGGCAGCGACAATCCACCACCCGTAGAAAATGGAAGGACGTCTGATTCTCATACTATACCAGTCACCACGGCTTCACTGGTCCTTTCACGGCAGAAGTGTGCACGAAGTAGGGGCTTGCAGTCGCCGGCTTACTTCCGGGGTCGAGCGACTGTCTATACCTAATATACAGAGTAAGAGTCGTTCCGACAACCGGCAGGCATACTGGTATTACGAATACCGTATTTGCTATAATGGCAGGATGTACGGGCACTGGCTCGAAGGTTCTTCTCCTCTCACATTCTTCAAGCTTCATCAGTGGACGGCCTGAAATACTATACTTGAGGCAACGATGAAATTCACTAAAATGCAGGGTGCCGGTAATGATTTTGTGCTGGTGGAAGCCGGCGATAGTCAGCGCGATTGGTCGGAACTGGCGGTGGCCATGTGCGACCGACATTTCGGTGTTGGTGCCGATGGCCTGCTCCTCCTGCTGCCATCGGATAGGGCGGACTTTCGTATGAGAATCTTCAATGCGGATGGGTCCGAGTCCAGTGCTTGCGGAAATGGCCTGAGATGCATGGTCAAGTACTTCCTGGATAGCCAGGTGGGAAATAGGCGGGCTGCCGAGATATCGGTAGAGACTATGGCCGGGGTTCGTATAGCGCGGATTCGAAAGACTGACGGCGAGGTGGCTGAGATTCAGGTCGAAATGGGTAAGCCGGGAATCGGGCAGGAAAATGCCCCGGTAGAACCGGATAGGGGGGGCGATGCTGCTCTTGACATAAAGACACGGATGAGTCGCTCGATAACTGTACTGGGCAGGGGACTGGACCTGTTTCTGGTGTCGATGAGTAATCCTCATGCTATCCTTTTCACTGAAGAACCGGTTTCGAAATTTCCATTATCTGAGATAGGGCCACAGGTAGAGTGCCACCCGGAATTTCCCGGTAGGACCAACTACGAAGTTGTTAACGTTCGGAGTCGTAATCTGGTTGAAGCCCGCGTCTGGGAACGTGGGGTAGGGGAGACCCTGGCCTGTGGAAGTGGTGCCTGTGCGATAAGTGTCGCGGCTCAACTGCTTGGTTATGTGGACCGCAGGGTTGATGTGGCATTACCCGGGGGAGTACTGAACGTAGAGTGGGACGGAGCAGGGGAAGTGTTTCTCAGTGGACCGGCGGAGACGGTCTTCAGTGGCGACTGGCTCTGAGTGATAGCGGATTATGGAACGCGGGAGAGGAAGGGTATAGTTATGAAGAAAATGGCCAAAAGGGTTGAAAAATTACCTCCTTACCTTTTTGTAGAAATCAGCAGGAAGATTGCTGAGAAGAGGGCGAGAGGTGAAGAAGTAGTCAGCTTCGGCATCGGTGATCCGGACATGCCAACACCGCCCCATGTAATAGAGAGGTTATGCCAAGAAGTGAAAAAACCGGCTAACCATCGCTACCCGGAGTCGGAAGGCTTGCCCGAACTCCGACGGACGATAGCCGATTGGTATCAGAGGCGCTTTAATGTTTCCCTGGACCCTGAGACGGAGGTATTACCCCTTATTGGTACCAAAGAAGGTATCGGACATATGGCCTTCTGCTTTGCCGAACCCGGGGACAGCGTCCTGGTACCGGACCCGGGTTACCCCGTCTACTCGGTGGGCACACTTCTGGCCGGTGCACAGCCTTACTATATGCCCCTTTTGGAAAAGAACGACTTCCTGCCTGACCTGCGCCGGATACCGGAAGACGTATTGAGGAAGGCTACCCTCATGTGGATTAACTACCCCAACAACCCGACTTCCGCGGTGGCCGACCTTCCGTTCTACATCGGGGTAGTGGAATTTGCACGGGCGCATGATATTTATGTGTGTCATGACGGGCCGTACTCCGAGGTCGCCTATGATGGCTACCGACCGGTCAGCTTTCTTCAGGCAGACGGAGCCAGGGACACAGGTGTGGAGTTCCATTCCCTTTCCAAGAGCTACAACATGACCGGATGGCGTATTGGCATGGTCGTGGGTAATCCTGTAATGATAGATGCCCTGAAGCGCCTGAAATCAAACCTGGATTCCGGTATCCCGCAGGCAATCCAGTACGCGGCGATTGAAGCTATGACTGGTCCGCAGGACTGTATCGAGGAACACAATGCCGTCTACCAGAGGCGACGTGACCTGGTGGTCGACATGCTGATAAGAATGGGTCTGGAGGTAACTCCTCCGCGAGCGAGTCTGTACGTCTGGGCGAAGGTCCCACAGGGCTATAATTCTGTGGAGTTCGCCAATGACCTGCTGGAGAAGGTCGGTGTGGTCGTGACCCCGGGAATTGGCTACGGTAGAAACGGTGAGGGCTATGTGAGGTTATCCCTGACACTACCTGATGCCAGCCTGGTGAAAGGCTTATCCCGTCTTGCTGAATGGCAGGACTCCAGGAATCGATTCAAGCCCAGGGTGTAGTCCGGATATAGTCGGAATATCCTGGCAAGAGAGGTTTCAAGATAGCAAAGACCACTGTTGTCACTCAATCACCTACGGAGCGCGCCTTCCTGGTGGCAGTTACCAGGAAGGCCGGGGTTCATACGGTATCTACCGAAGATTCTCTGGAAGAGCTGGCACAGCTCGCCGGGACAGCCGGTGCCCGGGTGATCGGTAAGCTCACCCAATCCCTTCCGGTGCCCTCGAAGTCGTACTATTTGGGCAAAGGAAAGCTTGCCGAGCTTCAATCACTGAAGGAGACTGCTGGTTATGATGTTGCTGTCTTCGACGACGAGCTCTCGCCACTGCAGCAGCGAAATCTGGAGGAGAGCCTCGATGTAAAAGTTATTGACCGCGCTGCACTGATTCTGGACGTATTTGCCAGGCGCGCCCGGACCCGCGAGGGCCAGCTTCAAGTAGAGCTGGCACAGCACCAGTACCTGTTGCCGCGTCTGGCCGGGCAGTGGAGCCACCTGGAGAGACTCGGCGGTGGTATTGGTACCAGGGGACCGGGCGAATCGCAGCTAGAGACCGACAGGCGTCTTATCCGGCGCAGGATTCATCACCTGAACCAGCAGATAGAGCGGGTCAGGAAGCAACGCATGCTGTACCGCCAGAGGCGAAGGAAGAGTGGTATCCCGGTGGTGGCGCTGGTGGGATACACCAATGCCGGCAAGAGTACGCTGCTGAACGCCCTCAGTCGAGCGGACGTTCCCAGTGAGAACAGGCTTTTCACCACCCTGGACCCGACCACGAGACGTATCACCCTTGCGGACCAGAGTCCTGTCCTGTTGAGCGATACAGTTGGATTCATACGTAAGCTGCCACCAGCCATAATAACCGCGTTCCGCGCGACACTCGAGGAACTCTCCGAGGCCAGCATGCTCCTCCATGTGGTCGATTTCGCTTCACACCGTGCTCCGGAGGAATGCCAGACAGTGGAAGACATCCTTGCCGACCTGAACCTGGCCGACAAGCCGATTGTCACGGTCCTGAACAAGGGCGACCTTCTCCTGGACAACAGCCGTACCTGGACGGAGCAGGAAGCCCTGGAGTATCTTTCATCTCAGAGTGAGAGTCAGAACGAGAAAGTGGTCCTTATCTCCGCGGTAAGGAAATGGGGGCTATCAGGACTGCTGGAATTAGTGGCTCGTACCCTGGCCGATAATACCACACGGGTACGTGCTTATTCCGGTTGATTGCAAAAGCTACATGGTCGGGTCAGGCATCTACGGCAGGCTCAAAACTATCAGATATCAAGCACAGCCTGGCCGGCTAGAACTCGTTTGACGGTATTTCGTGCCCAAGGCTCGAAATACATGTCTACTCCGACCACGCTCTTACCTTGTTTGTAGGGGACCCGGTAGAGGGTGGCATTCCACCTGGAGAGACGATGGTATACATCGTTGTCGTCGGTATAGAGGGCCAGCTTGTTGCCGATTCTTCGCAGTTCAGCTACCATTTGGCATACTTTACTACAAAGAAGGCTGATAGGCAATACCTTTTTGCAGCCGAATTGTCATTATTCGGGTGTTCTACTGTTAGGCCGTTCTTTACATAATATATTGCACGCTGTATTTGGGAAACATCTCTGCTCATAGAAGTTTTTTTGAGAGAGCACAACGTTCGCTTAGATATTGGCTTGGTAAACGACGCACTGAGAGCCAAATCTAGGCCCCTTAATATGCATTATCGGTCTTCCGGTAATGCCCGGCACTGTAAAACACGCTTTCAAGACCTTTACCATAAATGTGTTGCAAGGAACGCTCTAACTCTCTTTAATCTAAAAATAGAGGTTAACGATGTAAGCATGGTTATTCTGAAAGGTAATTAGATAAGAAATACCGACAAAGCAGGGGATTAAAGTAGATTGTGAGG
>DATKWT010000076.1 GCA_035529395.1 Dehalococcoidales bacterium
CGCGCAGAGCGCCCACGTAAACGCTTACGACTCAGCTGACGGCGCTCTCAAGTGGTCATGGGCATTTCCGGAGGCTGGTGGCTCTGCTGCAAATCCATGCGTTATAGAGGATGGTGGTCAGACATATATCTACGCCCATAATGGTAATGAGGGCAAAGTATACTGCCTCAAGGACGAGGGGACCAGCGCTTCCTTGTTCTGGAGCTTTGACGCAGGCAGCGGCGCCTGGGGACAAGGTGCAGTAGGCAGCGACGGAACGTACTATGTCGGTGATACTGGCAGCGATATAATATATGCTCTGGCACCGTATGACGGTACTGTTGTAATTACCACATTCGAGCTTCCTGATGGCGCGCCTGGCTCGGCTTACTATGAACAACTCGGCGCATGGGGCGGTACCGAACCCTACAACTGGTCTCTCGGCGGTTCTTTGCCAACCGGCCTGACCTTGAGCGCCGCGGGCCTCATCTCGGGGACAATAGATACCGGCGCTACCGGACTCTATGAGTTCACGGTGACTGTCACCGATTCCGAAGCAACACCGTCCAGCGACACGAAAGCCTTCTCGATATACGTCATAGCACCCCCGCCGCGTCTTACTGGTGGGTATGACACAGGCAAAGTTGATGAGTACTATGAGGATGGTGTCGAAGTGATCGATGGTTGGCCTCCGTTTACCTTCAGTTATACCGGTAGTCTGCCACCAGGCCTAACCATGGATCCAAGCACCAGTGTGGTCAGCGGAACTCCAACGACACTCGGCGTTTATACCTTCTCGGTGACTGTGACCGACAACTGGGAACCAGGAAGGTCCGACAGCAGAGGTTACGGGATCATTGTCGTCACTGATCCACCAGAGGTTACCGATGTTGCCAGAAACTCATCAGGCAATATTGAGTTAACATTCACGGACGGTGGAACGACTATCAGTATTATCTCTAGCATAGATCCGTATGACTATAACGAAGGCAACATGGACTGGATGACCGTTGAGGCCTCCGGCCTCACAAGCGGAACCTGGGAAGACACGACAACGCCTGCCACCGGTGAGAAGTACTACCACATCGTGCCGGCAGGAGAGATGTGGTCCGGAAGCCTCATTGCGTACGAAGGTTTCGACTACGAACCTGGCGCTTTCGGAGGCCAGAACGGCGGCGTAGGCTGGGCTGATGCGTGGGAATTAGTCGGCACCCAGGGACAGGAGAACATCGTCGCCACGGGACTCGGATACTCATACATGCCCGTAACCGGTGGAGCGCTCCGCGCGACGGCCACTGCCGACACTCCGACAATGTGGTGGCGTCGCAATTTGGGCAGGACAATTGGCGAGACCGGAACTACCCTTTGGGTCAGCTACCTGTACCACGCCATCAACAGGGGTGATGGAGATACGTTCCTCCATCCGAGAGACGCTTATCAGGTGATGTTTGGCAAGAGATGGGGCAGCATGTTCTCCATCAACAACCAGGGGGGTTATTCGCCGGTAGTAGAAGGTGAGACGTATTTCCTTGTTGCCCGTTACGACTTCAACGATGGCGATGATGATGTGTGGATGTGGGTTAACCCGCCTCTGGGCGTGGAGCCGAATACTGCAGATGCAGATTCACAGATCCATGAAGCCAGTGACATGGGGCAGGGTACAATCGTTACCCAGAACGTCCAAGGTTACGGCCTGAACGATGTTCTTCTCGATGAGATTCGGTTCGGCGAGAGCTGGAACTCGGTGATTGGCATGATGCCAATAAGCTTCAATAAGGAGACCTACGGGATGATGACATCCAACCTTATAACAGGCCGCAACATGGAATCCACACCGTTCGAGCCGTATCCCCAAGGTGGCGGCACACCAGGCAGTGCCTCGCTCGACAAGTATGTCGGCACACAGTTGACTGGACACCCTGTCAATCAGTGGGTTTCCGACAGGATCGAGGCATGGGACGCCAACCTTCAGAGCTACATGGCCGCTTGGCTAAAAGCAGGTGTTGGATGGAAAAACTGGGGCAGTGCGGTTGATCCCCCGGTATTTAGTATCGACTCCGATAAGGGGTACTGGTTCAACATCAAGGGGACTGCGAAGACCTTCAAGCACTGTGGTCGTGTCTCGAAGACAAATCGTTCGCTTGCTGTTGTCAGAAACAGGAATATGCAGGGTTCTTGCTTCCCGGTTTCTGTTGCTCTTGAGGATGCAGGACTTATCAGCAGCGGCTTCTTAGGCCACCCGGTAAATCAGTGGGCCTCTGACAGATTAGAATTTTGGTATGCAGCAGGTCAGAACTATGTCGGTGTTTGGTTCAGGACCGGAATCCTCCTCGTTACTGATAACTTCGAGGACAATACTGACGTCAGATTCACGGCCTCGGCCTGCACGTTGGACTTCAGCCTCACCAATGAGATGGTTATCGGCACGTTCACGGGTGCGGCCTACTATACCTGGGGTAGTTTGGCAGCTGCCGATCCGCCAAAGGACCCGCCAGCACCTTGGAACTTCACAAGCGGCAAAGTAACCATGGACGCGAAGATTGTCATCGACACCCTTGGCGGGACCCGCGACATTAACGGTCAGAGTGTTTTACTCCGCATGTACACCGGGACGTACGACGAAGTAGGCGGAACTTGGGCGCTTGAAGGCTGGGAGGATTTCAATTGGGTTGCTCAGGTTGGTGATAACGGCGTGTGGAAAACACTCTCTTACGACCAGGGCACGGGCGTAGCCACGGACAATGCCGGTGCCGGGTATGATCCGGCCAACTTTTATCGCATTGGCATCAGGGGCAACGATCCTGGCTTCCAGGCGGCTGATGAGATTCATGTCAGGAATTTCAGCGTTAGGGGTGGTGCCTGGAGACAATGGGGTAGTCCTATATTACCTCCAGTTGCTCCGTATGATAAATTCGATCCATGCGAAGGCTGGTGGATGAATATTAAACAGCTAACAACAGGATTCACCTGGACGTATCCGAAACCGTAACTTTAGAAATAGAGCGTTACTTCAGGAGCGAAGATCCTGAGTGACTCTTCATAAATGAGGGAGGGTAAGATGTAATTCTTACCCTCCCTTTTTCTGACTCGCTCTGTCGGGAAACCGGAATAATGTTGACAGTGAGGTCTCCGTTTTCTTAATGCCCAACCTCCTTTTACTGCTGATAAATGAAATGAGCGAGGGCCAATTGCAGGCATAACCGGTAACGTTCAAAGGTGGTATCTGGAGAGCATGGAGCGGCTTCACGTTCCCTCCATATCCTCCGTATGATATGCTCGATCCCTGCAAAGGTTTCTGGATCAAGGTCAACAACACTCCATTCACGTGGACATACAAGACTCCTCCAAACAGGACCGTGGAGGACTAAAAGAGAAATTGGGCGAAATCAATCCACACTGATTATCAAGCCGGCCATTTTCTCGTCGCTGATGCCATAATCGCTCAGTTCCTTTCTCAGTTTTCTGAGGTCCGGCACATAATCACGATAGAAAATGCAGCCCATGTCTGTCGTGATACCGTACGGTTCAATCGATGCGGGTACAGCGACCGTTTTCCCACGTTCGAGACGTATCTTGCCCCCCTCCCAAGTAACCGTGCCTTCCCCGTCTATGCAGTGCAGGATGAAATACCTTCCGCAAATCTTTGGAGCGGTGCATTCATG
>DATKWT010000077.1 GCA_035529395.1 Dehalococcoidales bacterium
CAGGTCCGTACACATTTCGCGCACAGAAAGGGAACGGTACATCTGGAATGGTCTATCTCAATCGTGGGTATCTTCCGCGTGACGTCAACCTCCATCACCAGACCTCCCTGAGACCAGGCAGGCTCATCCTATCGACCATGGTAATGGCACCTCTGGGGCAGCCGGTCTCACATAGCCCGCAGCCATAACACAAGTACTGATCGATATTGGTTTTGTCCATTCTCACTTCAAACTTTGCCGCTCCGAATTGGCAGCGCTGGATGCAGATACCGCAACCATTGCACTTGTCGTAGTCCACGCGGGCAACATAATGGCCCTTGAGCATGGATAGAACTCCGTAGTCCAGGCGGTGTCTTATTGCGTCACAGTCGGGGTATTCGCAATTACATATCCCTTCGACATAGCCGACGCCCATCGTCATTATGATGTGCATGAAGCCCCGCTTATTCCACTTCTCCAGCCACTCCTTGACCTCGTTCGGGGGCATGAAATGCACTCCGCCACGATATCGCTCCGGCCACCGTTCCCACTTGAACATGCCGGGCCCCGTGCCCAAACAGCTGTATTCCTCCTCTTCGCGTTCCTCGATAGCGCGCATACGCTTTCTGCACAGGCAGAACATGGATGCCATTGGGACGCCGAGCTCGGCTATCTTGATGGCATCCTGGAGGGGTATCGCCTGGCCGGTCGCGTGAGTGCGAATATCGTCGTTGAGTAAGTTCAGAGCTTCGGAGTACCTTTCCGGCTCGTCGTTCCTGATTCGGATGACCTCCGACAGGGTCATAGGTCGCTCGTCACCCTCACGCAGTCCCAGTTGACCAAAATTCTGTGGACCCTGGCCAGGTTCCCTCAGTCTGTACATCTGCCTCGCATAGAGCTTGGGATTCAGGTACCAGAGTCCACCCTCTCCATACTTGTCACACATCCAACACACGGTCTCATTCCTCCTTCCGTTTCCTGACCATTCCTGCGAAGATTGTACCACTTTCCGCGCGAAATCTTGACTCCGTCCGGCTTCTCAGTCTGGCAATGTGGGCACTTCATAACGCACTCAACCGTACTGGATAAGTGCTCACAGTCTATGAGCATTGGGAAGGCATGTCAAGCAATGGCGGCTGGTAGATAGGATAAAGTTCGCCTTCTGTCACGCCTGCGGGTTAGACGTAGGGCGGCGGGCCAACAAAGGAACCTTTTTACCACCATTTCACAAGATAATGCGTCTTATATTTTCATACATCGGAATGTGCAGTAAACCTTGAGATATTGACAGGACTGGGACGGGATTGTAGACTCGTAACTAATCCGTTAGTAAGAGCAAAGATTGGCGAGGAGGTTAAGGAGAGAACATCACAAACTGAAAAAGAGCACAGCCGGAAATTGAGGGAGTTTGACATGGGGAATTCAACTGACTAAAGTGCTATTACCATACTGTTGCTTGAATCCTGACGACGCACAATCCCACGCGACACTGATATAGTATTTGGATATTCCTAAACTCAGGTTACTTAAAAGGAGGAGGTACGTTATGCTCACGCCTGATTTCACTTTCAACCCAGATACGCTAGTGGCAATCGCCATAAGAATAGCAATCATTCTTGTTCTCGCTTTAGTACTTACTGTCATTCAGAAGAAATTAATCCCGAGGATAATAACCGCGCGTATCCCAAAGATTAGGGAGGAATCACAAGACCAGATAGCCGTCCGATCTAAAACACTTACGCACGTCATCACACAGTCTTGCTCCGTACTTATTTGGAGTATTGCCTTTGTGATGGTTCTGGGAGCTGTTGGAGTGGATATTACCCCTCTACTAGCTAGCCTCGGTGTTGGAGCTTTAGCAATCGGTTTTGCAGCACAAAACATCATTAGAGACTTTCTCAATGGGTTTTTTATCTTTATGGAGGACTGGTATCGTGTTGGTGAATGGGTCACCATTTCAGGTATGGAAGGCGATGTTGAGAAAATCACACTCAGGTGTACAGTCTTGCGGGAAATAAATGGAACGATGCATGTTATCCCCAACAGTCAGATACCACTTGCCAGTAACCAGACGAGAGACTGGGCTCGCATTAATCTGTATATCACTGTAGCCTACAAAGAGGATATTAGTCACGTCTATACTGTCATTAACGAGGTATGCCAGGAACTGAAAGAGGATCCCGATTTTGGAACGAACTTAACAACGACTCCCTCCGCGATGCGTGTCAGCGATCTCGGTGCTCACGGCGTCGACATATGTATTCGGGGCTATACCAAGGTTGGAGAGCAATGGGGTCTGACTGGAGAACTGCGCAAGCGGATCAAGAACCGTTTTGACCTGGAAGGTATCGAGATTCCCTGGCCTCATACCAAAGTCTATTTTGGGGATACACAAAGAACTGCAAGTAGCACTGTATAGTTGAATCAGACTGTCCCTTTGACATCACTATATGTTAATCATTCTGAGAAATTGACTGACTCTTATGAATTGGCATAGTCGCATATTAAAAAAGGAACCATTCTCGGATTGCACAGTCTGACGAAGGGTGTGACGGCCAAACCAATGACCTCCAATAGACTATCATACCTGGTGAAGCAACAATGCCTATCAGAGTAGCTGCGCGGGCGCAGTTACAGTCTGGTCAAAGACATTGACAGCCAGATGGGGGCACCCCAGGGCATTGACTATCTGGGCCTACTCCTGCATCATCTTGTCGATTTCAGCCTGGACCTGGTTGAGATACGCCTGATACGTGGTCTTCTGGTAAGAAAGGATACGCTGGGACTCTTCGGTATCATACCAGTCGCACCAGCCCGGGCGCTCCTGGAAGTGCGCCTCCTCGATGGGTACTCCCAGGAGGTCGAAGTAGTCTTTAACGTATGCCTTACCCGTGGTTCGCCAGGTATTCCCTCCAGCGATGTTGAAGACATGCCCTTTGGCCTTCTCCACCTGGACCGCGGCGCACAGCGCTGTTACCACGTCGTCCCGGTGAACAAACTCGATCTTCTGGTCAACCATGAAAGGCCACACCTCGGGAGGTGACTGGAGAGAGGGCACTGAAATACCCGAGATGCGCAGTATTGAAACGTTCGGGTAGCTCTCGAAGAGGAGTCTTTCCGCGGAGATTTTGCTCTCGGCATAAATATCCAGCGCCTGCTGGGGATGGTCTACAGTCACGGGTTGCTGTGTACCCATTGTGTCACCGTAGGTGCTGACCGATGAACTGAATACAAAAGGCGCGTTGGGATTGGCATACTTCAATGCCTCCGCTACTCGTGCGGTCCCCTCCACGTTGACAGCGAAGGTAAGCTCACGACTCCGCTCACTGGCAGGTGGGAGGAGGGCTGCAAGGTGAATCACAGCACTGATATCCTGCACCGCGGTTTCCACGGAGTCGGCCCTGGTGAGGTCTCCTCTCAGAACCTCGATTCCCTTCTCACCCTCCAGGTCGGAATAGTCCATGTTGGGGAGATCGAAGACCCGTACGGTGTGACCCATACTACAGAGTTGCTGCACAACGCGCTTACCCACGCTGCCAGCGCCACCAGTGACAAGGACGGGTGCCATTATGTGATTGTTATCCCTTCCATGTTGGCCTGTTTGAAAAGCTTTTCAACATTGACTCTGAACCGCTCAAGCGTCTCGGGAAAGCCGGAAAGGTCCTGTTTCTCCGCCAGGGACTGGAGCTCTACAGCATCTTTTCGGCATGCGTTGGTGATTGGTATGGCGAGGTTGGTCTTCAGGAAGAACTTGGTTTCCAGTTCCTCTATTGCACTTATGACGCTCTGCAACACCTCTTTCCACTCCGGCTCCGCCGAGTCCAGACCTGTCAGAGTCAGCCTGCAGGCTTCAATTATGGCGTCCGCATTTTCAATGCCTTTTGGAATCATCCCTGCCACCTTTACTTATTCTGTTCGTTCTTACCGGGCTACCGTCAGTCATCGTAGTTGGTGTTCACACGCTCCAGGTCAACCTCTTCCTCTCTCAGGAAGCCATGACCATCGTGGCGATCGTACGGGAATGGCTGATGCTTGGCGAACATGGTACGAAACCGTACCCCAACCGGTCGTGGGTCGAGTGGGAAGGCGAAGTCCGCCATTCTCTTCTCCGCTGTCTCGACCAGTTCGTACTTTCTCGTGCCGAGCCCGATAATCTCACCGGTATTGATTTGCGTTTCCTCACTCAGGCCCGCCAGGAACGGGGAACAGGTCTCGAACTTGCGGTCTCCGCAACCGAGTACACCCATCTCCTCCGCCTTCGAGCCATGTATCCCGGCCGTCTCGATCGACTTGTCGACACATGCCTTGTCAATCGCCACAGGGTCAGAGCTGGCGAACACCCCAAGGTGGGGTAGAATGGGCACATCCGAGAAGTTCACACAGTCACATCCAGTCGCGAGGTCAATGGCCAGATTGATGAAGCCGACCTTGCCCGGCCCCACTGCCTTGATGGTGGCCAGACAGGCGTCTGCGATGGCGGCGTTGGTGGCCTGGTAGTGCTCCGCGGATAGTTCGACTATACCGCGACCAAGCATGGCGCCGAGGCAGGCGATGCAACTGGTGCACTTGTTCCTCTCCCATTCAACCGAGTCCTCGGTGACGTGTATCACTCCGAAGGGGCAGGAATCCTCCAGCATCTGCCAGCGTGGGTCGCCACTGCGCCCCTTGTAGCGCTCGGGATGGAATGTGGAGCAGGTGGAGAAGCTGTACCTGGGATGGCCGCCCATATGAACGTTGAACTTGCCCCTCTTGGACTGAGCACCTATCCCCAGGTTCTTGAGAGCCCCACCGATAACCCCCATAGGGTGACCCTTGAAATGCGTGAGGGCAATGAGCACATCGGCGGCGGCGATGGCCGTGGCGATGTATGCCTCCTTGAGAATATAACCCTCCGGAAGGTCCACTCGATAGTCGTCGGTCCCTATGAAGCCATCAGCGCAGACGAACGGACAGCCCAGAGTCGCCGAATTGTACCCGTTTCGCTCTGCTGTGGCCATGAAGTCCAACTCGGTGCATCGGCTCGGGGACGCATTATACGGTAGGGTGGTAGTGTCACATACGAAGGGCCTGCCGCCGGCGGCCTTGACCCTGTCGACCAGGGTGCGGGCGTAGACCGGGCGCAGGTAGGCGGTGTTGTTCCACTCGCCACAATGGAGCTTGATAGCGACCACATCCCCCGGTTTAATGAGGCTATCAAAGCCTGCGGCCTCGAACACAGTGGACATCTTAGCCACCATGCTTGTCTGGGGTGAACTACCCCGTGCATCCATGTAGTAGACTTTAGCTGCCATTTCTAACCATCCTTCTCCAGATTCTAAGTCTCGCCTGGCGCAACTGTCCCGAAGTATGTCTACCTCTTTGAGGGGCATAATACAGTACCACGTTCCTGGTCTCCGCGCGCAGGTAAGCAACCAGCAATCAACGAATATCTGACTGCTACCTGTCGAACCACGGGAAACGTCATACAACTGCCATGCTAGCACGCAGAGCAACGTCCGTCAATCAGCCGGTGGTATGATGTATTTAACCACAACCCACCGCCGGGCTGTGAGATTCTCAGATAGACCTCACCGTCGGCTCCAGGCTGTTGCCGTGTGTGGGTTGTCGGTTCATCGATATCACCTCCCAATACGATTATGGCGTGAAGTTGTTGGTTCGTACGCCTGGCGCAGGGGCGTCTGGGGGAGGTGGGGTGCGGTGGGGGTCAGTAGTGTCAGGATAGGCAATCCAATCTTATCTTGGGTAAAAGTCTTGACTTCTATTAACAGGGACAGATATATTGATTGAGCATTGGAGTGAAGAATACAACCAAGTACGGCATAATAGCCCGTTAAGCTACCGGTCACCTGCCCCTGTTGCGGATTCCGGTGAAATCGGCCACGTGTCCGCTCCAAACCGGCCGCTTGTCCGGGCCAAAACGGCCACCCCAGAAATGGCTTGGGGAGTGGCACTGGGTGCAGACAGTCTAACTCAGTTTACCGGTCATTTGCAGCAGCCTCCTTTCCCTCGTTTCTCCTGCTCTCTGCCAGTGACCTTGTGCGCATGGAATCACCTCTAAGCTCTATCCGGTAGGCGTTGTGCAGCAGCCGGTCACAGATAGCATCGGCCAGGGTGGGGTCGCCGAGATTTGGAT
>DATKWT010000078.1 GCA_035529395.1 Dehalococcoidales bacterium
TGTCCGGACTGCGGCGGCCTGCTGGCCTACGAGGAAGGCTGCTTCAAGTGCCACGGCTGCGGGTATACCAAGTGCTGAGCCTCTACCCCTTCTCCCCAACCACGAACGCAATCGCGTAGTCCCTTGAGTGCGATAGGCTGATGGCCATTCCTGCCAGGCCCAGTCCGTCAGCGTATTCCTTTGCCCGGTGGTAGAGGTTGACCACGGGCCGGCCGCCAGGTTCGGCCAGGATTTCAATGTCCTTCCAGCCGATGCCACCTTCGCTTGTCCCCAGGGCTTTCACGACCGCCTCCTTACCGGCAAAACGGGCCGCTAAGGATGAAGGGCTTTTCGCGTAGCGCTTGAGTTCAGATTCGGTGTAGACTCGTCTCAGGAACCTGTCTCCCCAGCGTTCAACGGCTTCATGAACGCGGGCAATCTCTATGATATCGACACCGATGTACTGCATTTTTATAACATGATAGTTGGTAGGGTAGGTGATATATTACGGCATCTGGGGGCTGATTATGTCCCTGTCGGAAAGGAAGGAGGTTAGTCCTCCTCCTCTTCTTCTGGAGGATAGGGTGGCTCCAGGACAAGGCGTTCGAGCACGTCATACCAGGTGGCATCGACGATGTAGATGTCATCAGAGTCGGCCACGCGAACATAGTGGGCATGGCCGTCAGGTACCTCATCGCCCACCTCGATGCGTACAATCTCCCCGTCCTCCTTGGTCAGGGTGAGCAGCATTATCGGCTGGGTGAAGCCGAACACCGCCAGCTGCTCATCGGTAGCATCTTTGGCAATCGGCCTTTCGGCACCCGGGCCACTGAGAATCAGTGGTATGCCGCCTCCCCAGCGTTCCGGGTCAGTTCTGGGTCCTGGCGGGTCATCGAAATACCACTGTCTGTCCTCGTGCTTGACGAACTTCTCGGTGCTAGCCAGGTTAGGGAGGTCTATCTGGATGTGTTGCAGTTCTTCCATATCGAAGAGCCAGACGTATTGCATCGGCTCCTTTATTGGTGGGGGCTCCTCGACAGGCCGGGTGGTATAGTAAACGGTCGCCGCGATGGCAAGGATTCCGACCAGTATCAGTATACTTTTCAGCCTCAACTGCTAACCCTCGGGCAAGACCTTTCTGTGGCTATCTTCTGCGCCACCAGATGTACGCACCCGCCACCAGCACTAACAGCGGCAGCAGTCCTATGCTGGAGATGGTGATGAAACTTGTTGCTTCCGGGCCGATGATGAGCCGGCGGGTCTGGAGGTACTTGCGGTCCATAGTGATGAGTTCCTTGCCCTGCGTGAGAAAGTGGATAGAGGTCAGGAACAGAGTACCGTTGTCTCCGTTCTGGAAGTGGGCGTTGGTGGTGAAGTCGGAATCACCGACCACGATCAGGCGAGTGCCCGCGAAGGCTTGGGCAGTGAACAGAGCGATCGCTTCTTCATCCTCTACATCTACCACGGTGTCCGGATAGCGTATCACGAAGAAACCGATATTCAGACTACCCAGGATATCGCTCTCTTCGTCGAACTGCGGCTCAGTGTCGGACTGCAGGTCTGTCTCCAGCCAGCTTTCCTGGCTGGTCCTCAGAAGCGAGTACAGCACCGCCTGGCTGTCTTCACTGACCCACGTGAATTGGGCGAGTCCTGACTGTGAGATCGCTGCCATTGCTTCAAATCCAGCCTGCGGTAGCATGGCTGTGGCCCCGGGGAAGTAGGTGTCTCCGTACATGCCGTACTGGGCGAAGTAGTTTCGCAACAAAGGTACAAGCGGACTATCATTGTGAGGTGCTGTGAATGAGCCTTCGTCGATAATCACGCCGTCCCTGATGTCCATCCCCCACTGTGAAATCAGTTCCCTGAATTCCTTGGGAGGATTGGGGTCTACCAGGATCAGTGCCCAGCCACCATTCTCCAGGTATTGCTCGATCAGGTCCGCTTCACGACCTGTCAATGACCCTTTTGGACCGGCAATGACCAATACCGTGCAGTCCTCCGGAATATCACCGGCAATGCGGATGTCCAGGCTTTCCACTTGATAAAGGTTGTCGAGTAGCCCTTCTCTCACGGTACTGTAGCCATCAGCAGACGTTGAGAAGATGCTGTTCTCACCATGTCCGGTGAGGAAGTACACCTTCTTCTGGACGGAACCGGTAACCTCCAGTATGGCGCTCGTGAAAGCATATTCTGCTTCAATTATCATGTCGCCTTGCTCGGTGACGCTGATAATATTCTGGGGTAGAACAGACCGCTGCCCGGCCTCACCCCGGAACACTACGGCGGGATACTGGCTTACGCCGCATTGCCTGGCCTGGTCCGGTTGTTGCTCAGGGTCTATCAGTTCAATGCCTAACTGGTCGGTGAAGTTCTTGTACTCGTCCAGCAGGTTTTGCAGAAAGCCACCGGTTGTATCACCGGGTACAGTGAACAGGAGCGCCTCCACTGGTGTCTCCATCCCTTCGAGAGCGCTTTTTGTTTGTGATGTCAGCGTGTACTGGGACAGGCCGGTAACATCGAAACGGTGGAAGTTAGCATAGCTGATGGCATTGACCAGCAGGATAATACCAACGAATATGGAAACCATCAGGGTAGTGCCGGTGCTGAATCTCCCCCGACGGCTTGCCAGTGCGCCACGCACCCGCCGGTAATCGATGACAAAAGCCACCAGCACCAGTATCGCACCCAGCAACAGCATGCCCCAGGAAATGTAGCGGATACCGGGCAGCACCAGCGTCAGTATCCAGCCAACGAACAGGCTTGCCAGTCCCAGTAGCGCGATAATGCCGGTCTGCATCTAGCTCCACCTGCCTGTTTCAATAGACCGAATCGTGAAGAAGAGGAACAGGGCAATGATACTGAGGTAGTAAATGATGGCCCTGGTATCTATGATGCCCACCGTGAAGTCACCGAAATTGTGCATCAGCGAGACATAAGCCAGTAACTCCCCGATGTTCGCTGGTACAAGAGCGACGGCAGAGCCGACGAACCACAGGGCGAAAAGGATTGCCCCGGAGATTACGGCGGCGACTATCTGGTTTGACGTTACTGATGAAGCGAACAGCCCCACTGCCATGGCAGAACTACCCAGCAGGATGAGGCCGATATAGCTGGTGACTATCGGACCGATGTCCGGGTCACCGAACCAGACCAGCAAGAGCGGATAATAGAGAGTAAGCGCCAGCATTGACAGGAGGATGCCCAGGCTGCCCAGGAACTTGCCGAGCACGACCTCGGAATCTCTGACCGGAGCGGTCAGGAGTAGTTCCCAGGTGCCCATCTTCTTCTCCTCGGCGAGGAGACGCATGGTCAGTACGGAGGCGAACAGCAGGAGAAGAAGGTTGCCTGGGTTGAGGAAGCCGGCGATACTGGTATCGGTATACCCCGTCCCGGTAAGGTACGTGCTGAAGAATGTTCCCGTAATGAGCAGAAAAACGAAGGTAACGATGTACGCCATGGGAGAGGTCAGGTGGGACCTGAACTCCTTGGAGGCAATGAGACCGATGTTCTTCACGCTTCGACGTCCCCCTCGTCTTCAACGAAGATATCTTCTTCGTCCTCGTCGTATTCTTCGGTGGTCAATTCGAGGAAGATATCCTCAAGGCTCATTTCCACGGCCTCCATGCCAAGTAGTATCCAACCACCCTGCACAATGGCCTCCATGAGCTTGGGACGAAGGTCTTGTTCCGGCGGACAATCCACGAAGTGGTGGGGCTCTTCGTAGCGTACCTGGCGCACACCTTTGATATTACTGAGCTTCGTGGTTACTTCACCGGCTGGCCCCTGTACTTCAAGGCGTATGCTTCGCGACCCCGTGATGATGGTTGACAGGTTCTCTATTTTGTCCTCGGCGACAATCCGCCCCTCGTGGATGATGACCACGCGGTCACAGGTCATGCTTACTTCCGGTAGAATATGGCTGGAGAGAAGGATGGTGTGCTCCTGCCCGAGGTCCTTGATAAGCTGCCTGGTCTGGGACACCTGAATCGGGTCTATGCCCAATGTAGGTTCGTCCAGAATCATCACCTCTGGCTCATGTATAATTGCCTGGGCAACTCCTACCCGCTGCCTGAACCCTCGCGAGAGCTTGCCGATGAGCACATCGATATATTCCTCAAGACGGCAGAGCTCCACGACATCGTCAATCCTGGTCTTAACATGGTTACTGTCCATGCCCCTGATTCTGCCGGAGAATTCCAGGTAGGAGCGGACGGTTACGTCGGTATACAGGGGGATGGCCTCCGGGAGATAGCCGATGTGCCTGCGTCCTTCCAGGGAGTTCTCCGCCATATTGCAGTCAGCCACCCAGACATCGCCACGTGTAGGCATAAGAAAGCTGGTGATTATGCGCATAGCGGTCGTCTTACCGGCACCATTGGGGCCGAGGAGACCCAGTATTTCACCCTTCTCTACGTTGAAGCTGATGTCATCTAACGCGAGGCGCTCTCCGTAGTACTTGGTGAGGTTCTGAACCCTAATCACTACTCTACCACCTGACTAATCGACCAGACCTGGGAATCCTCCGGCCGACTACTGACTTTGTCTTCTTGATAGCTGCCACGATATCCAGGCGTGGGTCTCGGAATCAAAGCCGTTATTGCGGCCATGGAGTGTAATCGTCTGGACGCTCATTTCATTACTCAGCCACATCTCGATCTGCCGACTCTTTACTATTTCCAGCAGGTTCTCATCGATATCCCTGGCAGTCGCCCGTTCCGAGACCATGAAGAGAGCAAATATATTATTCTCCTGGTCTATCATTGTCGGGTCGCTAACCTGGCCGATACCGAGGTCAAACATCCAATCTGGTGGTGTGAGGAACATCGTACCCTGCTGAATTCCCATAGCATCGCGAGGCCACCAGCCCATGTCACCGCCTTGCTCCGCGGATGCTTCATCGATGGCGAGCTCACGCGCCAGGTCAGCAAAGTCCTCCCCTTCTTCCAGCCTGCTTTTTGCTTCAACGGCATCTTCATAAGCATTTTCTGTCGGGAACACGATGAGGTGAAGGTGCACCTGTTCGGCTACCGTAGATACTCTTTCGGCAAAATACTGCTGGAGGCGAAACCCCATTAACGAGGTGAGAGCAAGGTCTTTAAATTCGGCGTCAGACAGCCCGCTCTCGTTACGCTGGTCACGATACCAGGACTGGAACTCGGTCTCAGAGATAGTCTCGTTTTCACCCCGGGCACTGTTTCTTAGCTCTGCCATGAGCTCATCCTCAGTGACCTCGATACCGTAGCGAGGTGCCCCTTGTCTAATTAGCTCCTCATTGGTAATGGTCTCAATCATTGTGAAAATGTCATCTGTGGGGCCGGCAATGAGCATTCTTCGGATGAAGTAGTCGATGTTGATTTCGGCATCGTTCACCTTGATTATGGTGAACTGAAGTGGTATTACGTAGATGACATAATAACCGATGCCGATGGCTAGACCCAGAACAGCGAGCACTACCGCAGCCAGAATTAAGCGTGTCCTTCTCTGCGAAGGTCGTTTCTCTTCCGCTGCTGGCTTCGGGGTACTCGCTACCGGTCTTCTGCCGCGGGGTCTTCTGGTTGATTGCGACATAACTTCTCTACTTAAAAAAATTGGCCTGGATTACTTAGCAACACAGAACTCCTGCATTACACATCCGGAAGTGAACCGGAAACGCACGGACCTCCCGTACACTGTGTGGCCGGTATCCCGCTGGTGACTGGGATACAGGTGTCTATTTCACCAGATGACATGCCACCCAATGCTCCCCACCGATGTTCCTTAGCTCCGGCGTCTCTTCCCTGCAGATATCCATTGCCTGTGCACATCTGGGGTTGAAGTTACAGCCGCGGGGGGGATTGATTGGGCTGGGTACATCACCAGCCAGAATAATCCGCTCCCGGGTACGGTCAACCGCCGGGTCAGGTATCGGGACCGCTGAAAGCAGCGCTATGGTGTAGGGATGGAGCGGATTGGCATATATTTCGTCAGCATTCGTGATTTCAACGATTCTACCAAGATACATCACGGCCACTCGGTCACTGATGTTGCGTACTACGGAAAGGTCATGAGCAATAAAAAGGTAAGTCAGATTCAGTTCATCGCGGAGCCTTTCCAGGAGGATTATAACCTGGGCCTGAATGGAAACGTCCAGGGCTGATACGGGCTCATCGCATACAATGAAGGCGGGCCTCACGGCAAGAGCCCGGGCGATGCCGATGCGTTGCCGTTGGCCGCCGCTGAACTCGTGCGGGTAGCGGTCCGCCATGAAAGGCTCGAGTTCCACCATCCGGAACAGCTCGGCGACCTGGTCCCGGTACTCCTGACCTTTGGCCAGACCGTGGACCTTCAGGGGTTCACCAATAATCTCGCCGGCAGTCATACGGGGGTCGAGTGAGGCAAACGGGTCCTGGAAAATCAACTGCATGTATCGACGCATTCTCCTCATCTGCTCGCGCTTGAGCTCGGTGAGCTCGGTGCCGTCAAAGATGATCTTGCCCTTCATGCCATCATAGAGTTGCAGGATGCAGCGTCCGGTGGTTGTCTTGCCACAGCCGCTTTCGCCTACCAGGCCGAGGGTTTCACCCTTCTTGATGAAGAAGGAGACACCATCCACGGCTTTGACATCAGCCACCCTTTTCTGCATGATGCCGGCTGTTACGGGGAAGTACATGAACAGGTCCTGTACTTCTACTAGGTTCTCAGTAGCATTACTCATTATCGGAGAGCCCTCACTTGTCCTTAGTACTTATGCAGCTTGTCAGCGTCATAGAAGCAGGCCCGCAGGTGGTCTTCGCCAATCTTTTCAAGTGTGGGTGCTTCTACCCGGCACCGGTCCATGGCATACTCGCAGCGCGGATGGAAGGCGCAGCCTCCGGGCAGCCGGGCGAGATTGGGTGGGAGACCGGTTATGATTCTGAGACTCTTCTTCCGTTCGCTGTCCAGCCTGGGGACGGATGCCAGCAGACCAATGGTGTAGGGATGCTTGGGATTAGAATAGAGTTCGTCAGTGGGCGCGGTCTCCACCAGTCTACCGGCGTACATCACCTGCACCCGGTCGACATAGCGGGCGACGACTCCCAGGTTGTGCGTGATAATTAAAACGGCCGTGCCCAGCCGGTCTCTTAGTTCGGCGAGTATCTCCAGCAACTGTGCCTGCACGGTAACGTCGACTGAGGTGGTAGGCTCGTCGGCAATCAGCAGTGCGGGGTCGCAGCTAAGCGCCATAGCAATCATGATGCGCTGCTGCATCCCTCCGGAGAACTGGAATGGATAGTCCTGAGCACGCTGTTCCGCATCCGGTATTCCCACCAGCTTCAGCAGCCTGATGGTTTCCCCAAGCGATGCTTCCTTGTCCATACCCCGGTGGAGTTCCAGGGCTTCGGATATCTGCCGCTTCACGGTGAGAACGGGGTTCAGAGAAGTCGTCGGCTCCTGGAATATCATGGCAATGCGGTTGCCCCTGATGTGGCGCATATCTGCCTCGGACGCTTTCAGCAGGTCCTGTCCCTGGAAGAAGATTTCCCCACCGACTATGATACCGGGTGGGTATGGAATAAGCCGCAGGATGGAAAGGGCGCTTACGCTCTTACCACAGGCACTCTCGCCCACCAGACCAACACTTTCTCCCTTATTGATATGGTAGGACAGGCCGTCAACGGCTTTAACCTCTCCTTCCTGGGTGTAGAAATAGGTCCTCAGTTCCTTAACGTCGAGAATCCTCTCATCAGTTGTTGTTGCCATCTTGACACTACCAACCCAGAAACCAGTCCCCCTGGCAATAAATACCACCTGGCGTACTTCTCAGTGTAAACGGGGGCAACCAGATTTCTGTGCCAGACCTCCTTTAATATACGTGCTCTAACGCGGCCAAGCCATACACCCTAGCTTATGGCCGATATTATCACGGAGGGATACCTTTGTCAACTCTTTTGCAGACTCGGTTTTATCCAATTCGGCGGGACTGGCAATTATCGTGCGTAACCGGGGGTAAACCTTGCGTAGTCACGTGCTCAAACCCTATTGCTCTCGTTCAGACAGAAGGGTGAGATTATGATAGTGTTACTATTGTCGTTCTGAGCGGAAAGGAGTGCTGTGAAGAATACCGGGGAATTATCCCGGAGAGTGCTAAAGGGGTGTCCCCCGGATATAGTAGGGTTGGTCGAAAGGGTTTTTCAGCACACTCTCAGTCAAGAATCCGTTGCAGGAACCAGCTATCCCCGAACTGGCAAAGCTCGTAGGTGCCTTCAGTGGAGTTCCGGGCGTTGACGCGGACAAAGAAGCGTACCTGCTTCTCATCCCACCAGTCGGCCGGTTCTCGCCACCAGTTAAGGACCTCGACCACCCTGTAGAGGCGTTTCCGCCAGATGAAGGCGATTGGGAGTGAGTCCCTGCCGGCGTGGGTTCTGATAGGTTCACCAATGAGCTTTGCCATCACGGGTCTCCAAGGAGGGGTCACTACCACTATAGCAGAACAAATGTTCTATGTCAAGGGGTGGAACAAGGAATCGAAGATTCAGACCACAAATGAACCCGCAAAACTCCACTCTTCAAGCACCAACCAGAACCGGTATCACCCAACGCCTGACAAACCCGGAATACCTTCACCGTACAATCTGGCACTTCAAACTTCCGCCAGTGAGTACAACAACGGTCCCGACGAAGCTCGCGGTCCATGCTAGTGTAGTGTCTCTAACATAGCTTTACAATGAGACACCGGCTACTACGACGCATTATTGTCAACAATTATTGTAAAGAAAACTCGGAGACACTACACTAGCAAGACCGAATCTGCCGGCGGACTC
>DATKWT010000079.1 GCA_035529395.1 Dehalococcoidales bacterium
ACGACCACCATTCCGTCCCTCAGGATTGCCGGTTCAAGCTCCTGCTTGCCCTTTGCATCGGCACCAACGGCGTTTATGTGCGTGCCCGGAGCAACCCAGGCTCGCATCACCACCGGTGTTCGGGAAGGAGTCAGTGTACAGACAATGTCCGAAGCCGCTGCCTGCTCCGCCGAACACGCTCTGACAGTGAAGTCGGGGAGAGCATCGATGAGCGTGTCTACGGCGGCCTGCGAACGGTCAAAAACATTTATCTGCCGGATGTCAAAGACCTCAGCCTGGGCCAGTATCTGGTAGCGGGCCTGTTTACCGGCACCGATGATGCCCAGCGTACGGGAATCCCGTCGTGCCAGAAACTTCGAGGCGATGGCGGCGGCGGCAGCCGTCCGGTAGGCGGTTATCTCCGTGGCATCCATCACTGCCAAGGGATATGCAGTCTCCGGGTCGCTGAGAATGAAGATACCGATAACGGTTGGCAGACCCCGAGCCGGATTCTGAGTATGGACATTAACCCACTTGACACCCGCTGCGCCAGGGAGTGCTGCCGGCATCGCCCGGAAATCACCCTTTTCCACGACCAGGTAAGACTTCGGCGGCATGCTGGCCTTACCTTCCACCCAGGCGATAAAAGCTCCTTCGACCGCCCTTATGACCTCAGACATGTTCAACAGGTCGCTTACGGCTTTCCTGTCCAGTAAAAGTGTCGGCATTTACTACTCCAATTCCACCCGGATTCCGAAACTCCTTGTCTATCTAAAACTTACACCGCAGCGTATCCCACGTCAACCGGAGAGAATCGGGAAATGTGGTTTCGGACCCTGGATGGTATCACACTGCGGGCACAGAGGATGACCATCTAATACGTGCGGAAGGAGGACCGAAGCAATATCCGGCGACGCTATACCGAGCCTATCCCCAGGCAGAGCCACGTAATCAGTATACCGAGAGCCGAACCGACGATGACCTGAAACGGTGTATGGCCGATGAGTTCCCGCAGGTCGCGTTCTACCTCGCCACGGGGACGCCTCAGCCGGAGTTCCCGGACGATACGATTGAGGATAGACGCCTGCTGGCTCACCGCCCAGCGTACCCCGGCAGCATCATACATCACCACCATGGCCAGGATGACACTGACGGCAAACGCGGCGGAATCAGGCCCGGCGGTCAGCACCACTGCTGTGGCCAGAGCACTGACCATCGCTGAATGGGAACTGGGCATGCCACCGCTGGTAATAAAGAAGCTCAGGTCGAAACGTCTTTCCTTCAGTAGCTCTATAAACCCCTTGAGCAACTGCACCGCTACCCACGCACAGAGCGGTACTACCAGTACTTTATTGGTTAATATCTCGTTGAGCAATTCTCTCCGCTCACCTGCACTCCCCGACAAACCGATGCCGCTATACTCTGCACCACTCCTGAATATACTATACTATACCGGTCATACTCGGTGATACCCGACCCACCACCTGGTATCGCATCCTCGACTTCGGTGCTCTCGTTCAGACAGATGGGTAACACGACTCCCTGCAGGGAGGGGAAGTTTTCTTCTTGTGTGGCAGCCAGCATTAGCTGTGCCAGAGTGCCACTAATGCCCTGTATATCGCACGACATTCGGTTGACAGAACACGGTAAAAGGGTATAGAATTGCGTTTGCTGTCCTCAGGTGACAAGCGTGAGGTGAAACCCGACACGCCGATGAAAGCCGTCAAAGGTAGGCAAACACCCTCGGGAGAGGCAATGGTAACCCTGCTCTCCCAAATATGGAAGGGTTGCCTTCCATCGACTTGGCAATCCCGTTACTACCACTCTATCTCACTGTAGGCAGGTCTTGCCTGTGACAAGCAGGCGAATCCTAGAAGGCTCCAGGAAGCCGAAGCAATAAACAATTAGGAGGTTGGAACATGGGTGACAGACTGAAGGGGAAGGTAGCCATCGTTACCGGTGCCGGTGGCGGTATCGGCCGGGGGCATGCACTGGCACTGGCGTCGGAAGGCGCTAAGGTGGTCGTCAATGACCTTGGCGGCGCCGTGGATGGCTCGGGGTCGTCCTCCTCTGCGGCTAGCAAAGTCGCTGAGGAAATCAAGGCAGCCGGGGGAGAAGCGGTCGCCAACCACGATTCAGTGACATCGGTAGAGGGCGGTGAGAACATCATCAAGACGGCGGTAGACGCCTTCGGCAAACTGGATATCCTGGTCAACAACGCCGGTATTCTGAGAGACCGCATGGTCTTCAACATGTCACCGGAAGAATGGGACTCAGTGATAAAGGTGCACCTCTACGGGCACTTCAACACCACCAGGCCCGCCTGCGTGCTCTTCCGCCAGCAGAGGAGCGGACGCATCATCAACACCTCCTCGACATCCGGACTGGGCAACCGCGGGCAGTCGAATTACGCTGCCGCCAAAGAGGGCATCGTGGGCTTCACCCGGACGGTCGCCATTGAAATGGGCAGGTACGGGGTTACGTGCAACGCCATCCGGCCCAACGCCGGTACCCGAATGACGATGAGCGATGACATGAAACAGGCCGCAGAGAGGTCTGGACGCGGAGAAATCGTCAAGTATATGGAGTCGATGAAACCCGAGGACATTGCACCCCTGATCGTCTGGCTGGCCTCCGATGACTCTGCAAACGTGAATGGGCGCACTTTCTTCGTGCAGACCGGCAGAATCGCTCTCTTCTCCGAGCCGGTACAGGAGAAGGTAATCGAGAAGCAAGGCGGTTTCACCATTGACGAGCTGTTCGAGAAAATGCCGAAGACACTCGCCGAGGGACTGGTGAACGCATCACCCCCGGAACAGCCCAAGGAATAAACGGCAGAGTCCATAGTAGTCACAGGCCTTTATACCGGAAGACATCAGCCCCACAAGAAGAACTGGTGGTAATCACCATATCAGGAGGTACATGGTGGGCGACAGATTAAAAGATAGAGTAGCAATCGTTACCGGTGCAGGCCGGGGCATCGGCAGAGGCATATCCATTCTCATGGCTGAGGAAGGAGCTAAGGTAGTCGTTAATGACCTTGGTGGTGCCGCCGACGGTACGGGAGCCGAAAAGAAAGTGGCCGACGAAGTCGTCGCTGAAATCAAGGCAGCCGGTGGAGATGCAGTCGCCAACTACGACTCCGTAACCACGGTAGAGGGCGGCGAGAGCATCATCCGGACGGCAGTGGACAGCTTCGGCAAACTGGACATCCTGGTCAATAACGCCGGTATCCTGCGCGACAGGATGATTTTCAACATGGCCCCGGAGGAATGGGACGCAGTGATGAAGGTGCACCTCTACGGGGTCTTCAACTGCACCAAGCCGGCCTGTGTCCTCTTTCGGCAGCAGAGAAGCGGACGCGTAATCAGCATGAGCTCTACCTCGGGCCTGATCGGGAACTCCGGCCAGGCTAACTACGGTGCTGCCAAAGCAGGTATTGCCGGTTTTACCCGGGTTATCGCGCGTGACATGGGCAGGTATGGCGTTACCTGCAATGCTATTGCTCCCGGTGCTTCCACCAGGATGACAATGTCCGAAGAGGTACTGGCGGCACGCCAGATAAGATCTTCGAAGGGAGTTACCGGAGGGGGCGGCGCACAATCTCCCGTTGGTGCTCCAGCACTGCGTGACCCCGACGATATCGCACCGATAGTGGTCTACCTCGCCACCGATGCTGCCGCTAACATCAACGGCCAGACCTTTGGGTCGAGCGGGGGGACAATCTCTCTCTACCATAACCCGGAACCAATGAAGAGCATTTACAAGGACGGTCGCTGGACCCTGGACGAACTGGATAGTATCATGCCGGGGACGCTCTTGGCCGGTCTGGTGAACCCATCACCGCCACAGGCACCCAAGCAGTAACCCGATACGACTAACGGTGAGGGAAGTAAATAGAGCGCACCAGGGGATGTAACCTCATCCTCTGGTGCGTTTTCTTGCCACGACGGGTATCTGCTTGACCGCTTACGTGGTGGGTTATTGCCGGCTCCTCCCCCTACTGAATCAGACGGAACTCGTTCACATCCACCAGTCCGAGGTCGGTCAGTCTTAGCTCCGGTATGACAGGCAGGGCGACGAATGAGAGGGTTGAGAAGGGAGACGTCAGTCCCGTACCCAGACTGGCAGCGGCGCTTTCTACTCTCTCCAGTTGGGCTACTACCTTCTCCAGCGGTTCGTCCGAGAGCAGTCCGGCTATCGGCAGGGCCAGACTGGCTACCACCCTGCCACCATCGGTGACCGCCAGACCACCTCGCAGCCTTTCAATCTCCCGGATTGCCGCCAACATATCCTCGTCACTGGTGCCGACGGCAACGATGTTGTGAGAATCATGGGCTATAGACGATGCCAGGGCACCGCGCTTCAGGCCGAAGCCGCTGACCAGCCCCACACCGACATTGCCGGTCGCCCGGTGGCGTTCCACAACGGCCAGCTTCAGGATGTCCCGGCTGACATCGGGCACAACGGCCCCATTAACCACCCGGACCTTCTCTATCCTTTTGCGCGTCACTATTTGCCCGGGAATAATCTCAATGACGTACCGGGTATCTCCGGAAGGCAGCAGACGCAGCCTTTCCAGACTCAGAGTACCCACCTTTACACTATCGCTCAACCCGCGGGCACGGGCCCGGTGTGACGGGAAAAGCGGCTCCCCCTCGCTGGCCACCAGCTTACCACGGTAGTAGACAGATTCGACCTGAAGGCTCTCCAGGTCAGACAGCACAATCAGGTTGGCCAGGTAGCCCGGAGCCACCGCCCCCAGGTGTTCCAGCCGGAAGTACTCCGCGGCATTTATCGTGGCCATCTGAATCGCCCGGACCGGGTCAAGGCCAAGGCGAATCGCCTTCCTGACCACGGCGTCGATGTCGCCGTCACGCAGAAGGTCGACACAGCTACGGTCGTCGACCACGAACAGGCACCGCTTGTAGGTCTTATCGGTAACCAGCGGCAGCAGCGCCTCCAGGTTCTTCTCCGCAGACCCTTCCCTTATCATCACCCTCATACCCCGTGCCAGCTTCTCCCTGGCTTCCTCCAGGGTAACCGACTCGTGGTCGGAGCGGATTCCCGCGGCAATATAGGCATTCAGGTCCTTCCCGGAAACACCCGGGGCATGTCCATCAATCACTTTCCCTTCGGCGAAGCCAATTTTATTCAGCATCGCTTTATCACGATTGATGACACCCGGGAAATTCATCACCTCACCGAGTCCGATACACTCGCGCATCCGCAACACACGGCGAATATCCTCCGGTTCCAACCTG